>JBIKIK010000038.1:0-10090 GCA_044361655.1 Luteolibacter sp.
TTCCTATTTTCCGCGTCCCGATTCGCCCCTGCGGTCGGCCACAACCAACTTTTTTCCCGTCATGAAAGTCCTCTCCTCACTTGCCTCCGCCAAGCGCCGTCACGCTGATTGCCAAGTCGTGAAACGTAAAGGAACGGTCTATGTGATCTGCAAATCGAACCCGAAGTTCAAGGCCCGCCAAGGAGCGACTCCCGGCACCCGCCTTTCGAAGAAGGGTCTGTGATTTTTCTGCAGGAGGCTTCAGTAGCCTGCGTGGCGCTGAATCATTTTCTGCCGATGCCGCCCATTTCGGCGGCATCTTTTATTTTGCGGCGCATGGATCAATCGCGTGCCAAGTGCTCGAGCACGCGGCATGCGGCGGTGAGGCCGAAGTTGGCTGTCACATGCGTCGCGGTGCCAAAGCCCGAAGCGCAATTGAGCCGCAGCTCCGCATTGTCGGGGCGCTCGCCCGAGATCGTGCCATCGCATTGCGGGTAGGCTTGCGGTTCGTCGGAGAACACCGCGTCGATGCCGAGCGGCGCGGGCTTTTCGCCGAGGGGAGTTTTGGGGAATCCGTGTTCGTGGCGTAGCGTGCGGCGCAGTTGATGGAGCAGAGGATCCTTGCCGCTGTGGGCGAGGTCGGCGACGCGGATGCGCGTCGGATCGCGACGACCGCCGGCGCCGCCGCAGGTGACGGTGAAGATGCCGCGGCGATGGCATTCGGCGATGAGAAATGCCTTGTGGCGTGATTGGTCGATCGCATCGACGACCGCATCAAAGCCCGGGTCGAGGATTTCGGTCGCGGAGTTTTCGGTGAAAAATTGCTGCCGAATGTGGACTTCGGCGTCGGGGTTGATCGCTCTGGCGCGCTCGGCCATCGCATCGGTTTTTTGTCGGCCGATCTGGCCATCCATCGCGTGGAGTTGGCGATTCACATTCGTGATGCAGATTTCATCGAGGTCGACGAGTGTCAGGTGGCCGATGCCAGATCGTGCGAGTGCCTCGACAGCCCATGATCCGACGCCGCCGACGCCGATGATGGCGACGCGTGCGCTGAGGAAGCGGCGTGTGGCGGCTTCGCCGTAGAGTCGGGCGATGCCGCCGAAGCGGGTGGGGATGGGTTCGCTCAAGCGGGGGATGGTGGGAGGTTCGCCGCGAGCCAGAGGCTGGCGTGGATTTTGAAATCGACGAGTTTGCCGGCGGCTTCTTGCGCGGCGAGCCATTGGGGCAATTCGGCGCGCGGCACATGATGGACGATGATATTTTCGCAGCCGACACCGCCGCCCTGATGTTCGCGCACGAGGTCGCTTGCCAAAAACAGGTGGGTGATTTCCGGTGTCATGCCGGCGGAGGTTGGGCTCGCAATCAGTTGCCGGATCGTGCCCGCGCGGTAGCCGGTTTCCTCGAACAATTCGCGTGCGGCTGTGTCGGCCAGTGATTCGCCGTGGTGCTCTTCTTCATCGCCGACGATGCCGGCGGGGATTTCGATCACATGGCGCTGGGGCGGAATGCGAAATTGTTCGATCAGCACCACTTCGTCATCGGGCGTGATCGCGAGGATGCCGACGCAGGCATCGGAATGCGGGCGGCGGACGAAATCCCAGGTGCCGATGCGTTCCAGCCGCAGCCAGCGGGTTTCGTAAAGTTTCTCGGAGGTGGGCATGGGGTCGATTGATGGAAGAAACATTGGCGCAGGATGCCAAGGCAGTCTAGTGGTGGCGCGCGCTGATGTCCTGGTACGATTTCCAAATTCCCCTGAGCTTCAAGCACCGTATCGTGTTCACTCGCGATGTGTTCGGTGCCGGGCTGCAGGATTTGGCTGAGGTGTTTGCCGATGCCGCGGGTGAAAAGCGCGGGCTGATCCTGATCGAGGATGCCGTGGCGCGAGCCTGGCCGGGCTTGGAGTCCGGTGCGCGGGAGGGCATGAGGTCGATTGGATTTGAAATCGCCGACCTTGCGGTGTTGCCCGGCGGCGAGAAGGTCAAGTCCGACGATGCCTTGGTGCGCGAAGTGTGGCGGCTCATCGATGCCGCGCATCTCGACCGCCATTCGTACGTTGTCGTCATCGGCGGCGGTGCTTTTCTCGATGCGGTGGGCTTTGCTGCGGCCACCGCGCATCGCGGCATGAGGCTGGTGCGCGTGCCCACCACCACCTTGGCGCAATGCGACAGCGGCGTGGGCGTGAAGTGTGCGATCAATGGCTTTGGCAAAAAAAATTGGATCGGAAGTTTTGCGGTGCCCTTCGCGGTGGTGAATGATTTTGCTTTCTTGCAAAGCCTCGATCCCATCACGCATCGCGCTGGACTGATCGAGGCTGTGAAGGTCGCCTTGGTGAAAGACCGCGAATTTTTCGAGTGGATCGAAGCGCGGCTTGCGGGTCTTGCGGCATTGGATGCGCCGCTGCTCGAAACATGCGTCGAGCACTCCGCCATGCTGCACGCACGGCACATCGCCGAGGGTGGCGATGCCTTCGAATCGGGCAGCAGCCGTCCGCTCGACTTTGGCCATTGGGCAGCGCACAAGCTTGAGTCGATGACCGGTGGCGAGCTCTCTCACGCGCCAGCTGTCGCCATTGGCCTCGCGCTTGATGTGCTTTACTCGGTCGAGGTCGGACTTGTTCCGTCATCGCTTGCCGAAAGGGTGCTGGCAGTGATCTCGGGTCTGGGCCTTGCGACATTTCATCCGGCGCTTGATCAGCGTGATGCCTGCGGGCGCAGGGTCGTGCTGGATGGCCTGGAGGAATTCCGCGAGCACCTAGGTGGTCGCCTGACCGTGATGATGCTGGGCGAGATTGGCCGCGGAGTGGATGTCCACGAGCTTGATGTGGATGCTTTGGGGCGTTGCATCGACCGGCTTTGCGACATTGCCTGAGGCCTTCCATGGCGTGATTTTTCGGGCATTTCCGCGCCATGATAATTCTTGATTTTTTTTCGGGAATCTTCCTATTGGGCCCATGTCTTCGCGACTTTTAACCCATGTTTTGTGCCTTGCGGCATCCGTGACCTTTGTGAATGCGGCGGTTTCCCTGCCAGGCGATCAATCCATTGCATCAATGCCAACCGGCGCGGATGGTCCTGCCAAGGAGGCTTTGGAAGCATTCACCACAGGTCGTCATTTCAAGGCGGTCGAGCTCGCCAAGCCACTTGCCGAAAAAGGAAATGCCGAGGCGCAGTACCTTTTGGGGTTTGCCCATGAGACCGGTCAAGGTGCCGAAGTCTCGAGGGAAAAAGCTATCGAGTTTTACCGCAAAGCAGCCGCCTCAAAACACCGCGATGCGATTTATCGCCTCTCATTCATCCTGCTTGCCTCCGACAAGGAATCCGAACGCGAGCAGGCCCGCACGCAACTTGAAGAGGCGGCAAAAAGTGATCCGGCAATCGCCGCCCGCATCTTGGGTGAAGCCTACCTTCGCGGGCGCCTGACCCCGACGCCCGATCCCGACAAGGCGATCTTCTGGTGGAAGCGCGCCGCGGATGCAGGCGATGTCTTGTCGATGTCGCTCATCGGCCGTTTTTATGAAGGTCAGTTTGGTTTCGCCGAGCTGCGCGATGTGAAGGCATCGCTGGAATATTACACCAAGGCCGCGGGTCTTGGAAATCCGGCCGCGATGGCCGCGCTTGGTTCGCGTTACCTCAGTGGCGATGAAAAATTCCGTGATGAGGCCAAGGGTCGCGAGTGGCTCAAGAAGGCGATCGATGGCAAGGAATATTCGGCCTACCTCGCGCTCGGTGACTATGAGGAAAATGTGAAAAAGAACCTCAAGGAAGCTCTTGCGCAATACGAGCGCGGCAAGGATGCCGGCCAGATTGATTGCATGCTTCGCTCTGCCGATTTCTACATTCAGGGCAAGGGCGTGGCCAAAGATGTCGACCGCGGCATCACCATCCTTCGCAAGGCGGCGGAAGCGGGCAACCCGGTTGCCAATCTGCGCCTCGCCGCATTGATCCTTTCCCAAGAGAAGCCCGAAATTCTTGCCGGATACGGATTTCTGCTGGCATCCGCCAACGGCAATCTTCCAGAGGCCCAGAATGAGCTCGGTCTGCTTTACCTTTCCGGCAAAATGGGCGTGGCCGACCCATCGGCAGGTTTGGCCTGGCTCACGCGCTCGGCACAAAGCGGATTTGCCCAAGCCCAGTACAACCTCGCGGTGCTCTATGATCGCGGCGCGGGTGGTGTGGCACGCAACATCGATAATGCCGGTCAACTTTACATGATGGCTGCCAACCAAGGCCACGGACCTGCGACTCTCGCTCTGGCCCGCCTCCTCAACGAGGGAGTCGGCGTCAAGGCTGATCCGATCAAGGCATGGGCGATCGCTACACTCGCTGCCGAACGCGGTGAGAAGGACGCGTCGAAATTGGCCGCTGACATCGCCGAGAAATTTGACTCCAAACAACGCGAAGAGGCAAACAAGGAACTTCAGAACATCAAGTCGAACAAGCCCGCGCCCGCGAAGGTGCCGGAGCCGAAGCCGGCGGTTGCTCCGAAGAAGTGATCTCTTCGCCAAGGCAAAAAAATTTCGGGCGCGGCAGCATCTGCCGCGCCCTTTTTGTTTGCACGAGCAGCGCGCCAAGAAGAGGGCTTGCGATGAGCGGTGGCGCGTTCAGACTTCGGCAGTGAACATTCTTGTGACTGCCGGTCCCACCCGCGAGCCGATCGATCCGGTGCGTTTCATCGGCAATCGATCGTCGGGCAAGATGGGATATGAAATCGCCGCGGCCTTCGCGCGCGAAGGTCACACGGTCCTGCTCGTTTCGGGGCCGACCTCGCTGGATGTACCCGGCGGCGTGGATTTCCTGCCGGTGGAAACCGCGGGTGAAATGCACGAGGCGGTGTCGAGCCACATCGGGCGCATGCAAGTCGCAGTGTTTGCCGCGGCGGTGGCCGATTACACGCCATGCACAGTCGCGAAGGAAAAAATCAAGAAGTCCGCCGACACGCTCACGCTCGATTTGGTGCGCACGCCGGACATTCTTGGTTCATGCCGCAGCAATCATGGCTTCGCCGGCACGCTGATTGGCTTTGCCGCCGAGACTGAAAACCTGATCGCTCACGCTCGCGAAAAACTGACTCGCAAGCAATGCGACCTGATCATCGCCAACGATGTTTCCAAACCGGGCATCGGCTTTGAGTCGGATCATAACGAAGTCACCCTCGTCTATCCCGACCGCATCGAACAGCTTCCGCTTGCCAGCAAGCATGATCTCGCCCATCAACTCGTTCGTGCGATTCTGATGCTGCACACCGAGAAAAGCGCCACCCACTGATTTTCCCCACGCCCATGACCGATCTCGCCCTTGCCACCGATGCCGCGCTCGCCGCGGGCAAACTTCTCCGACAACACTTCGGTAGCGATGCCACGGTCGACGAGGCGACGCAGCACGACATCAAGCTCGCGCTCGACAAGGAATCGCAGGAGTTGATCACCGACATCCTGCTCGGCGCACGGCCCGGCGACGCGCTCTACGGCGAGGAAGGCATCGCAGGCAATCAGGACTCCGACCGCCAGTGGATCGTTGATCCGATCGATGGCACGGTAAATTTTTTCTACGGCATTCCGCATTTCTGCGTGTCGATCGCGTTGCGCGTCGCCGGTGAAATTGTGGTGGGCGTGATTCACGACCCGATGGTCGGCGAGACATGGACTGTGGAAAAAGGCGGTGCGCCGATGCTCAATGGCAAGCCGATTAGAGTGAGCTCACGCGCGAGTTTTGACGAATCCATTCTCTTCGTCGGCTGCGGCAAGGACGAAGCGGCAAAGAAGACCGGCATCGAGCGATTCCAGCGGGCATCGCTGAGGGCGCGCAAGATGCGCATGATGGGATCGGCGGCGCTCGGCATGGCCTACATCGCAAGCGGCCGCCTCGACGCCTACATCGAATCGCGCATCTCGCTCTGGGACATCGCCGCCGGCCAACTCCTCGTCGAAGCCGCAGGCGGCAAGGTCGAGCTCGCTGCGGTCGAAGGTCACGCCGACGCATGGTCGATCGTGGCGAGCAACGGTGTGTTGCCGCTTGCCGAAATCCTTTGATCGACGCGATTCGTTTTTCACTTCACCCACTCCCTCACAAACATGGTTGGAATTGGCTACGATGTTCATCGTTTTTCGGAAAACCGCCGCTTGGTTCTTGGTGGCGTGACGATTCCGCACAGCCATGGGTTGGAAGGTCACTCCGATGCGGATGTGCTTTGCCATGCGGTTGCCGATGCGGTGCTTGGTGCGATGGGCTTGCCGGACATCGGTTATTATTTCCCGCCCGGTGATCCGGCCTGTGAGGGGATTTCTTCGCTGAAGATTTTGGAAAAATGCCGTGATCTTGCGGCGGAGGCGGGCATGCGGATCGTGAATGTCGATTCAACCTTGGTGGCCGAGGCGCCGAAGGTGTTGCCGCATCGTGATGCGATGAAGTCGAACATCGGCGCCGCCTTGGGCATCGCGGCGGAGCGGGTTGGCGTGAAGGCGACGACCAACGAAGCGATGGGATTCATTGGTCGCGGTGAGGGCATCGCGGCAATGGCAGTCGTGCAGGTCGAGCCCTCATGAGGCACCGCCGATGCGGGCGATCAATTCCTCGCGCGTTGATGGAAGCGCGCCAAGCGTTTCGCGCAGCGAGCTGGATGGCTCGCGTTTCTCGTGCAGGATTCCCATCATCGTCGCGAGCTCGCGCTCGAAATGCAGCAGCGCACGCATGGTGGGTTCGTTGCTGTCGATGTGGTTGAGCGCGCGCGCTAGAAGTTGGTAAAGTTGCGGTTCCGGGTGTTCCGGCTCGACGGCGGATTCGGCGAGCTGACAGCAGTAAGCGGCAAACAGCGTGCTGCCGTAATTTTTTCTCAGCCCTTCGCGCCAATCATGGATCACCACCTCGCGCAGTGCGTGCAACTCGCCCTTGCGCGCCGATTGAAAACTGATTTCGCCGCCAAAAAAAAGGTCGAGCCTTCCCGCGAAGGGACTGCCCGGCCGGCGCGCGCCTTTGGCAACGGTCTTGATCAGCCCGTGTGATTCCGTGAACCAGTGAACGATCAGGCTGGTGTCGGTGAGTCGCGTGAGGCGAATGACGATGGCCCGCGTCGGGTGCACGCGTTGAGCATTGGAAATGCGTGCGGGCTTGACGATGCAAAAGCGCGGTGGTGTTTGCCTTGTTGGGCGAGTTGATCGAATTGCGTGCTGGCGGCCGCTTTGGCTGCGGTTTATCACAGCGGCGTGAGTGACGCCCGCGCGCTGATATTTGAGACTTCGACGCCGCATGCGACGCTGGCACGCGTGGGTGCTGGTGGTCGTGTGGACGAGCGCGGATTTTCGAGCGATCGGAATCACAACGCGCTTTTGTTTGGGCCGTTGGATGCCTTGCTCGGCGAGGACCGTGAGGTTGATCTCGTGCTCGTTGGCAGCGGGCCCGGAAGTTACAGCGGCACGCGCGTTGGAATCGCGGCGGCGCAAGGGGTGGCGATCGCGATGGGTTGCCCGGCGGTCGCCGTGCCATCATTGCTTGCCGTGCCGTCGGCCGCATCGGGCAAGCCGGCGCTCGCGATTGGCGACGCGCGTCGCGGCAGTTTTTGGACAGCGCAGGTGGCGGATTTCAAACTCAGCGCCACGCCATCGCTGTGTGATGTGGAAGGTTTGCATGAGCGTGTTGCAAACGCGCTCGATGAGGGCATGGTGGTTTTTTCATGCGAGGAAATCGCACGCTTTCCATTGCCCGAGGAAATTCTCGCAAGGCTTTCGTTCGAGGTGCCATCCGCCACGCGCTTGTGGCAGGCGTGGCAATCAACCGATGAAGCAACGCGCCGCGCATGGTCGGCGGAAATTCCGCAGCCGATTTACATCAAGCCGCCGCACATCACACCGGCGAAACCCCGGAATCCCACCATCCGGGTTGATTCCCGTCCTTCCACTTGATGTTGCATCCGCTGCTCGGGTAAGGGCGTGCAGGAGCGGCCTTGCCATCGAGCATCAGGCGCGCGGCGGCGAGCATGTCCGCGCCATCGGCAGTTTGGTTTGATCGTGGTCGCGAGTTGTCAAATTGACCGGTGTAGAACAGCTGCAGTTTGCTGTCGAAGAGGAAAAAATCCGGCGTGCATGCCGCGCCGTAAGCGAGCGCGACGGCTTGGAACTCATCGACGAGATAGGGTAATTCCCAGCGGTGTTTTTCGGCGAAGGCGGGCATCAATGCCGGAGCATCCTGTGGGTAGTTTGCGGTGTCGTTTGAATTGATTGCGACCGTGTGCACGCCTTCGGCGGCCAGTGTGCGTGCGAGATCGCCAAGTGCATCGGCGAGGTGGACGACGAAGGGGCAGTGGTTGCAGGCAAACACCACCAGCAGTCCGCGCGGGCCTGCGGCATCTTGCAGCGATACCATGTGGCCATTGGCATCGGGTAGCGAAAAATCGGGTGCGGCATCGCCGGTGCCAAGACGGAATGTGGAGCGGACTTCGGACATGTCTGAAACCTACCACCCTGAATGACGCGTGAGAAATGCTTTTCCTCCTTGGACAGCAACGCGATTCAGGGTCATGTTCTGCCCGTCATGCAGGCCAACCTTTCCGCCGCCGAGCTGGCGCGTTATTCGCGTCACCTGCTGATCCCCGACATCGGGGTCGAGGGGCAACTGCGTTTGAAAAAATCATCCGTCTTGTTGATTGGCACCGGTGCCTTGGGTTCACCCGCGGCGCTTTACCTTGCTGCAGCCGGTATCGGCCGTCTCGGCTTGGTCGATGACGATGAGGTCGATGTTTCCAACCTCCACCGCCAGGTGCTGCACGGTGAATCATGGATCGGAAAACCCAAACTCGATAGCGCGGCCGCGCGCTTGCGCGAAATCAATCCGCATTTGGAACTCGAACTTCATCGCGTGAGGTTCACTCCCGACAACGCGATGGCCATCGCCGCACGATACGATGTGCTCGTCGATGGTTCCGACAATTTCCCCACGCGCTTTCTCACCAATGATGTCGCGTGCCTTCTCAACAAGCCCTTGGTGTATGGCGCGATCCATCGCTTTGAGGGTCAGGCAACAATTTTCGCACCGCATCTTGGCGGGCCTTGCTATCGCTGCATGGTGCCGGAGATGCCCTCACCGGGAAGCGTGCCGTCGTGTGCGGAAGCCGGTGTGCTGGGCGTGTTGCCGGGCATCATTGGTTCGATCCAGGCGATGGAAACGCTCAAGCTGATCCTCGGCATCGGTGAGTTACCGCTCGGCAAACTCACGGTGTACGACGCGCTCAAATCATCATTTCGCAGCCTGCGCATCAGCCGCGATCCGCAATGCCGTTTGTGCGGCGCATCGCCAACAATCGACTACGTAGCAAATGCCGAAACGCTGGCATCGTCGACATGCGCGGCATCTCGGGATGAGGTGCCGGCGATTACGACCGACCGCTTGCGCGAGATTTTGAACGGGGCCTTCGACGGGCTCCTCATCGATGTGCGCGAGCCTCACGAGCACGCGGTTTCGCGGATCGATGGCGCGCGCCTGATCCCGCTGCGTGATCTGCCCTCGATGCTCGCGGAGCTGCCACGCGACCTTGAAATCATCGTTCATTGCAAATCCGGCGCCCGCTCGGCCCGGGCGGTGAAATTCTTGCTGGAGAGCGGTTTCCCGCGTGTGACAAATGTGCAAGGCGGGATCGACGCGTGGCTTGCCGGCCGGTAAATGGAATTTCCTCGGCCACAAAAAGTGTTGGCGGCTGGCCCAGAGGCGTTGAAACTCGGGCTATCAGCGGGATCCGTCCTTTGTGACCAAATTGTCACATGCGATGGTTTTCCGCTTTCTGCCCCAGCCACCTATTGTCAAAAGCAATGCGCAGGATTTTAATCGTTGAAGACGAGCAGGACATCGCCGACCTGATTGGCTTCAACTTGGAGCGCGCAGGCTTCGAGGTGCTAAAAGCCTACGACGGCATAAAGGGCTGCGAGCTGGCCCTGCGCGAGAGGCCGGACCTGATCGTTTTGGATGTCATGTTGCCTGGTCGTGACGGTTATTCGGTATTTCGGGAAATCCGCCGCGACCCTCGCTGTGCGGAAATTCCGGTGATCATTCTCACCGCGCGCGCCCAGACCGAGGATCGCATTCACGGGCTTGAGGCCGGTGCCGACGACTACCTCACCAAGCCG
>JBIKIK010000039.1:0-10020 GCA_044361655.1 Luteolibacter sp.
GCGCGTCTCACATCTTTTTGGCGTTTGGGAAACTCCCACCATCCTTAACGGCCGCCTGCCATTGCTCGTCCACATCCTCACGCCAGGGCAAAAACCATGGCAGATGACCAAGGATCTCAAAGGCTTCTGGTCAAGCGGCTACGCGCAGATGAAAAAAGAAGTCGCCGGCCGCTACCCGAGACATCCATGGCCCGACAACCCGCGCGATTACAAACCCGCGAAGTGATTCACTGCGCGGCGATGAAATAAAACATTCCAATCCATTTCCATGTTCCGCTTGCTACTCTTCTTTTCGTTTCTTCCGCTCGCACTTGCATTGATCGCGCGCTGGTGGTTTGGCTCACGGGTCCTCGCATCATACGGCAAGCGCATGTGCCGCTGCGACCTCAAGCTCTGGACGCCCGCACCGGGTGATGAAACTCTCATTCACCGCGCGGAAGAAACAGCGGCGGAATTTGGAAATCAGCTTCGCCGAAAAGCCCTTCACGAGTGGCGGGAGCGCGATCCGAAATCCGCCAACTCGCGCGAGCATTCACGCCGCTTTGGCATCGCCGTGCCACCACTTGGTGCTGTCGTAGCGGTGCTCGCAGTGATTGCCGGAAAAATCCCCGTGCTCGGAGCTTTTGTGATTTTCATCGCCGCCGTCGCGCTCTCAGCCGTGTTGGGAATTCTTGCGCTTCCACCAGAGCTCACCGCGATCGCCAGAAGCTCGAAGCGTATCCGCGATCAGCGCGCGTTTTCATCATCCGAAGACGACGAGGCCATCGCCCGCTGCGCCAGCGCATACGCATGGGAGCAGGCTTTGCCGCCGGTCTTGCGCATGCTGCAAAAACGCTGAAATTTCATAACGCTTGAATCACGCCCGCGATGGCTTATGAATTAATCATGCAAGCAAATGAACCAGCTGCCGCTTCGATCAACCGCAGGAGCTGGCTCAAATCCGCCGGACTCGTCAGCGCGGCATCATTTCTTTCCGGCACACACGCCGCCGCAGGAGAAAAAAAGACGCCTGCGAAAAAAGTCCGCGGCGTAGTCTTCATGGTTTCCGATGGCATGAGCCCCGGTGTCCTGAGTCTCGCCGAGGCCTACTCGCAGCTCACGCGTCAACGCTCAACGCAGTGGTGGCAATTGCTCAACAACCCAACCGCCACGCGCGGCCTGATGGACAACGCATCGGCAAATTCGCTTGTCACCGATTCGGCGGCGGCTTCATCCGCATGGGGTGGCGGACAACGCGTCAACAACGGTTCGATCAATGTGAGTCCAAACGGCAAGGAAATCACACCCATCGCCACTCTCTTACGCAAAAAAAATGCGGCGATGGGTTTGGTCACCACCGCGACAGTCACCCATGCCACGCCTGCGGGCTTCGCCGCGTCGATCGCATCACGCAGCGACGAGCAACTCATCGCGCCGCAGTACATTGAGCGCGTCGACATCATCCTCGGCGGGGGCTCAGGCTACTTTGATGCCAAGCAACGCAGCGACCAACGGGACCTTGCGGGCGATTTCAAAAAATCGGGCTACGAAGTGGTTTCCAATCGCGGCCAGTTGCTAGCAGCGAAAGGTGCGAAACTTTTAGGCACGTTTGCCAAGGGTCACCTGCCATTTTCCATCGACCGCGATCACGATGCCTCGCTTGCCGCATCGGTGCCGAGCCTTGCGGAAATGACACAGGCGGCGCTCGGCCGTTTTCTCGCCGGCGACAAACCTTTCCTGCTGCAAGTCGAAGGCGCGCGCATCGACCACGCCGCCCACCTCAATGACATCGGCGCCTTGCTCGGCGATCAAATCGCTTTCGACGACGCCGTCGCTGCCGTGCTCACGATGACCGCCAAGCACGACGATATTCTCGTGGTGGTCACCAGCGATCATGGAAATTCCAATCCCGGCCTCAATGGCATGGGCGATGGTTACAAGGAATCCAACCAGCACTTTCAAAACATCGCGCGCTTCAAGGCATCACACGAACGCGTCTTTGGCGAATGGAATGCCAAGCCCAATGGTGATGCCGAAACCATCGGTTCGCTGGTCGCCGAGCACCTTGGATTCGACCTCAAAAAATCCGAAGCCGAAGCACTCATCGCGATCCTGCACAAAGAAAATGTCGTCGAGTGGAACCACCAACTCGAGAAACCCGAAGGCCTGCTCGGGCAGTTTGCCGGCAACCATACCGGCATCGGCTGGACCGGCACCACGCACACCTCCGACCCGACACTACTCTCGGCGCTCGGCCCGCAGTCGTCGCGTTTTTCCGGCATCATTCGCAACTCGGATGTCTTCGGCCACCTGATGGAATTGCTCGGATGATGCACCGGGCGTGGGATGATGTTGCAAATCACCCGCCCATGCTTCAGGAAATGCGCACATGACCGGCAAGGAAATCAAGGAAGCGCTCGATCGCTTCAATGTGCTGCCCAGCAAACAGATGGGGCAGAATTTCCTCATCGATCCGAACATGGCGCGATGGATTGTGTCGCAGCTCGAGCTCGCCGAAAACGATACTGTCGTCGAGGTCGGCCCGGGCACCGGCGCTCTGACCGAACACATCGTCGGTGTGGCGAAGCGCGTGATTCTTATCGAATTCGATGCCCGCCTCGCTGCCTTTCTCAAAGACCGCTTTGCGAGTGAGGCATCGGTCGAGGTTCACCACGCCGACGGCGCGCGCTTCGATGTGCGTCAACTTTTTCCCCATCGCCCGCTCAAGTTTCTCGGCAACCTCCCGTATTCATGCGGTGGTGCGATTCTCAAAAATTTGCTCAGCCGACCACACCCGTTCCAACGCGCGGTGATCATGCTTCAAAAGGAAGTGATCGACCGCCTCGCGGCGACTCCCGGATCGAAGGACTATGGCATGCTTTCCCTTCGCACGCAGGTCGACTGGATCGTCGAACCGCAACGCACCGTGCCACCCGAGGCATTTCATCCGCGCCCCGCGATCGACTCGACAGTGGCGATCATGCGTCCACGGACGGAAGGTCTTCCTGCATTCGACCGACGGCTCTTCGATGAATTGTTGCGTCGTGGATTCGCCCAACGCCGCAAGCAGTTGAAAAAACAACTGCCAGACGGCATCGATTGGGAAAAAATTTCACTGGAGCTTGGCGTCCCCACCACCGCTCGCGCGGAAGAACTCGATCTCACCAAGTGGATCGCGCTCACCCGCGCATGCGACACCCATCCGCTCAAAGACCTGCCGCAGAAATCGGGCGAAATTTTTGATGTCGTCGATGAGCATGATGAGGTCACCGGCCAAGCCACGCGTGGCGAAGTGCACGCGCAAGGTTTGTTGCACCGCGCGGTGCATGTCTTGGTTTTCAACAAGCGCGGTGATGTCTTGCTGCAGCAACGCTCGATGCTCAAAGATGCTCATCCGGGCGTGTGGGACTCGAGCGTCTCGGGCCATCTCGATGCCGGCGAAGCTTACGAAACAGCAGCCGTTCGCGAGCTGGCCGAGGAAATGGGCATCGACGCAAAATGCCCACCCACTGAAATCGCGCGCCTCAAACCCTCCGCCTCCACCGGCTGGGAACACATCCGCCTCTACCGCTACGAACACCAAGGCAGCATCCGCTTTCCCGCCGCGGAAATCGAATCCGCCATGTGGCTTCCCATACCCGTGCTCGAAGCATGGATCAAGGCCCGCCCCGAAGATTTCGCATCCGGCTTCCTCGAATGCTGGAATGCCACAAACCGGTAGGGCGATGCGGCCCGCAGCGCCCACTCCTCCCCGCAGGGGAATCTTCGGCGGACCGAGGCCGGTCCGCCCTACCGTTAGATCATCCAAATCGATCCACGACATAGGGCCATGATTCACCCTCACGAATGCATTTCGCACGAACCGGATTCTTCAGAATGTAAATGCGCTTTTCCGCTGCCGATTCCCAAGACCTCAGCCGATGATCGAAAAAATCCCGCTGCCAACGCACGCTAGTCTTTCGAGACACCCAGGATTTGAAATCAGCAATCACCCTGCGCATCGGCCTCGTGCCATCAAAAGCGCATAAGGCATGCAAGTGATCTGGCATCGCCAAAAGCAGCGATACCCTCCAGCGCCCAAGACTTTCACGATGCCTCAATGTCTCCTGCAAAACATTCCACGTCTCTTTCACCGCAAGTTGATTGCGCCCCCTTGGACTGCAACAGATCGTGATAAAAAACACCTCAGACTCACAATTTGGAATCACCTCAGGTGAAGGATCATGAGGTAGCTTTTTGCGACCGATATTGCCGTGTTTCATGATGCGTTCGACTGCGCAAACGCGGAGGATCTTCAATCAAAAACCGGTAGGGCGATGCGGCCCGCAGCGCCGACTTCGCCCCACAGGGGGCATTCTTCGGCGGACCGAGGCCGGTCCGCCCTACCGTTGATTTCCAAGACGCATATCAATCATCCGCAATGTCACGCGGATCGAAATATCAAGCGACTCGGGTGAGATGATGTTCAGATTATCTCCCGGCGTGTGCCACCATCCGCTGCGGGTAAAATCACCAATGAGGTCGACGGTCGGAATGCCCGCGAAATTCAGCGGCACATGGTCATCGATGATCGGCGTTGCGGCCATGCCGAAATGAGCCTCGGCTCCCTCGGCTTTGGCGGCGGCGAAAACCAAGTTCTTCGAATCTTCCGGCGTGTCACTTGGCAGGCGGATCGACAAATCCTTGTGACCGACCATGTCGAGCAGGATCCCCCACTTCGGCTTGTCATCGCGCGCTCGCCAGAAATTTGCATAATGACGACTGCCATAGAGCCCATCCTGCGGCGTAATGTTTTCCTCAAGCGCCTCCTCGCCATCGAAGAACACCAACTCAAGTGCCGCCGCTTGCTCCGGTTTTTTCTTCGCTAAAAATTCCGCCATCACCACAATCGCCGCACAGGCCGATGCCGCATCATCGGCACCGAGGAAGACCTTGTCCTCGTAAAGTTTCGAATCGATGTGCGCGCACAACAAACCATCGACCCGGCGCTCCCATGGGTCCGACCCGCCGACTGCAAATCGCGCGCGCAGGTTTTCAAATCGGATCAAACCCTTCGGCGTCTGCCGCTCGAAGGCCTCGCGTCGAGTCACCCATCCGTTGGCCTGCAGCTGCGCGGCCACATGCGCGCGCACCTCGTCGAGCGCCTTCGACTGCGGTGGTCGTGGGCCCTTTGCGAGGATCGCCCGCGTTTGTTCGTAAGCCGCTTCGCCCAAGCCCTGCGATCCGCGCGCCTGCCACCACCAAGCAACCGCCAATACGGCGATCATTGCAATCAGGAGAGGGATCCGGCGCGATTTCATGTCATGAAAAATTTGATGCGCGCATGACGACCGAATGCAATTGAGCCAAACTCATTTCGCCCGCAGCAAGCACGCGCTCGCACGAAGATAGTTCCAGCCTGAAAGAAGCGTGAGCCCCAGCGCCAGCCACACCGATGGCTCGCGGATCCATCCATAGGGATGCGATAGCATGCGGAAAAAATCGGCCACTGCACCCTGCGATTCGCTGCGGCTCAACGCCAACCACACGAGACAGGTGATGCAAAAGGTCAGCTGCATCGCGGTCTTCCATTTTCCCCAGCCATCGGCCGCAATGACCTGTCCCGCCTCGACTGCGATCTGGCGCAGACCTGTCACGAGAAACTCGCGGGCGATGATCAGCACCGTCACCCACACCGGGCAAAGACCTTGCTCACTGAGGTAAACAAACGCGGCACACACCAGTACTTTGTCGGCCAAGGGATCTAACAGCTTGCCCATCGAGGTCACCATGTCGAGTTTGCGGGCAAGCCAGCCGTCGACAAAATCGCTGATCGCCGCCACTACGAAGGCCGCCAAGGCGAGCCACGGACCAAAAGTTGCGTCTACCATGGTCGCGCCGATGAACACCGCCGTTAGAACAAGTCGCGAAAGAGAAATGGCGTTGGGCAAGTTCACTGCTGGAGTATGCGCAATTTCACCCTGCTTGCAACAAGGGGTTGCAAGAGCGCCCCGTGACCATTACACAGCCACGCCGCCCGTAAACCCGGCTCTCACAACATGAATCAAAGCGACTTCGGACTGATCGGACTGGCCGTCATGGGCCAAAACCTTGTGCTCAATGTGGAATCCCGCGGCTTCCAGGTCTCGGTATACAACCGCACGACCTCGGTCACCGACGAATTCGTCGCCGCCCATCCGGGAAAAAAACTCGTGGGCGCAAAAAGCCTCGAGGACTTCGTCCAGTCGCTTGCCGCACCGCGCAAGATCATGATCATGGTCAAGGCTGGCGGACCCGTCGATGCGGTCATCGAACAACTCATTCCGCTTCTCGATAAAGGCGACATCATCATCGATGGTGGCAACTCGCTTTACACCGACACCGAGCGCCGCGACCAATGGCTCGGCGACCTCGGCTTCCGCTTCATCGGCGCCGGCGTTTCCGGCGGTGAGGAAGGCGCGCGCAAAGGCCCCTCGATCATGCCCGGCGGCCCAGCCTCGACCTGGGATGTGATGAAGCCGATCTTCGAAAGCATCTCCGCCAAAGTGGACGGCGAACCTTGCGTCACCCATATCGGTCCCGGCGGTGCCGGCCACTATGTGAAGATGATCCACAACGGCATCGAGTACGGTGACATGCAGTTGATCTGCGAAGCCTACAACATATTCAAGGCCGCGGGCTTCAGTGCCGCCGAACTTGGCAGCGTCTTCAGCGATTGGTACGCCGGCGACCTCGAGAGCTACCTGATTCAGATCACCGCCGAAATTTTCAAACAGGTCGATGCGGAAACCGGCAAGCCGCTGGTCGATGTGATCCTCGACACCGCCGGCCAAAAAGGCACCGGCAAGTGGACGATCATGAACGCGGTCGAAAACACCGTCGTCATCTCGACGATCAACGCCGCAGTCGAAGCCCGCATCCTTTCCTCGATGAAGGACCGCCGCGTCGCAGCCAGCAAAGAGCTGCAAGGACCAAAGGCGGAAATCTCCGCAGAAAAGGCCGCGCTCGTGAAAAAAGTCCACGACGCGCTCTACGCTTCGAAGATCATTTCCTACGCCCAAGGCCTCGACCTCATCACCACGATGAGCAAGGAAAAGAACTGGAATCTCGACCTCTCGAAGATCGCCGCCATCTGGCGCGGCGGCTGCATCATCCGCGCGCGCTTCCTCAACCGCATCACCGATGCCTACCGCGAAAACCCCGCGCTCGACAACCTGATGCTCGCTCCGTTCTTCAAGGAAGTTCTCAACACCTCACAGCAAAACTGGCGCGAAGTGGTCTCGATGGCCACCCTCGCCGGCATTCCGGTGCCGGCATTCAGCGCCTCGCTCGGTTACTACGATAGTTATCGTAGTTCCGTGCTGCCCGCCAACCTGCTGCAGGCCCAGCGCGATTTCTTCGGCGCCCACACCTACGAGCGCACCGACAAGCCACGCGGCGAGATGTTCCACACCGATTGGCCCGAGGTCATCGGTTGACCCCTCATCGCAGGGCCGCAAGGCCCTGACGAGCCCGCCCAGCGTCGCAGGCGACCCCACCAAGCCCATTTCGGCCCGTTTTTTTTCGCAAACCCTTGCCATGCGGCGGGTGGTGGTTTACTTCCGCCGCCCTATGGCAACCTATCGCGTGCTGGTTTCTGACCCGATCTCGGAAAAGGGCGTGGACGCCCTTCGCAACGCCCCGGGAATTTCCGTCGACGTCAACACCGGCCTCAAGCCGGAAGAGCTTCTCAAGATCATCGGCGACTACCATGGCCTTGTGGTTCGCTCGCAAACGAAGGTGACCCCGGAAGTTTTCGCCGCCGCCACCAACCTCAAGGTCATCGGCCGCGCCGGTGTGGGCGTTGACAACATCGATCGCGCCGCCGCCACCGATCATGGCGTGGTGGTGATGAACACCCCCAGCGGCAACACGATTTCCACCGCCGAGCATGCGTTCACATTGATGCTCTCGCTGGCCCGCAACATCCCGCAGGCTCACGCCTCAATCATCGCCGGCAAATGGGACCGCAAGTCCTTTGAAGGCGTTGAACTCAACGGCAAGCGCCTCGCCATCCTCGGCATGGGCCGCATCGGCACCGAGTTCACCAAACGCGCCCAGGCCTTCGGCATGACCGTTGCCGCTTACGATCCTTTCCTCACCGCCGCCCGCGCACAATCGCTCAAAGTCGATCTCGCACAGAGTGCCGAAGAAGCCCTCGGTGGCGCGGATGTTGTGACCCTTCACATCCCGCTCACGCCGGAAACGAAACACATCCTCAACGCGCAAAGCCTCGCCCGCATGAATCGCGGCGCACTGGTCATCAACTGCGCCCGCGGCGGACTCGTCGATGAAGCTGCCGCCAAGGCCCACCTCGACTCCGGTCACCTTGCCGGCATCGCGCTCGATGTTTTTGAAGTCGAGCCCCCACCCGCCGACTTCGCCCTGCTCAGCACGAAAAAATGCGTCTTCACGCCGCACCTCGGAGCCTCGACCGCCGAGGCGCAGGAAAATGTCGGCATCGAAGTCGCCCACCAAGTGAAGGACTTCCTCGTCACCGGCGAAATCCGCAACGCGGTCAACATGCCCAACCTCGACAGCCGCACGCTCGAAAGCGTCGGACCCTACCTCGATCTCGCCAACTCGCTTGGCAGACTCGTTTCCAAAATCGCACCTGCCCAGTGCGACTCGATCCGCGTTTCCTATCTCGGTGCCGTCTCAGAACTCGACACCGAGCTGATCACGCGCATGACCCTCACCGGTTACCTGTCCGCCGCGCACAACGACGCACAGGTCAACCTCGTCAACGCACCCGCCGTCGCCAAAGCCCTCGGCCTGCAAATCACCGAGTCGACCGTTGCGCTTGCCACCAACTGCACCGAGTTGATCGAAGTCTCGGCCATCAAGGGCAACGAAGTTTGCACCGTCGCGGGCACCTTCTACGGCAAGTCCGCCCGCATCGTTCACATCTCCGGCCACAATGTGGAAACCAACCCGAAAGGCCGATTCCTCTTCGTGGAAAATGACGACCGCCCCGGCATCGTCGGCCTGATCGGCACCAGCCTCGGCAACGCCTCGGTCAACATCGCCAACATGGCCCTCAGCCGCTCGACCGAAACCGGCCGCGCTGTCACCGTCATCGAGGTCGACACCGAACCGCCGACCACCCTGCTCGAAACCCTGCGTGGCACCCCCGGCATCATCCGCGTGCTCAGCTTCGAACTGTAAAAATCCGCCCTCCAGCAACGGGAGATTTCACCAAAGTTTCCCGTTGCAAGCCCCCCGCCGATCCCCTAGACTTATCCCCGCATGAAAAAACTCTCATTCATCGCCGCTGCCCTTGCCGCGCTCACCGTTTTTGTCAGCGCCGACATCCACGCGCCTCCGGGATCGACCTACACCTCGACCCGCAAGCTCGGCCGCGCCCTCAGCAACATTCTCTACGGCTTCATGGAAATCCCCGAGCAAATCGTTCGCAAGAACGAGGCTTACGGACGCAAGGCCGGCTACACCTACGGCGCCGTCGATGGATCACATCGCGCACTCCGCCGCCTTGGCTATGGTTTCTACGAACTCTTCACCTTCACCTGCCCGACCTATCGCGGCACCTTCAAGCCCCCCTACGAACGCTGCGGCGAAGACAACCGCATCGAAATGAATGTGCACGACGGCCTCTCGGAATTCCCCCCCGAACTCGGCTTCGAAACCTACTTCGACCACTCCAGAACTCAGAAGTACTGAGCCGGTCACAAGCCCATCTCAAGACCCGCCCTCGGCCCACCCGACGGCGGGTTTTTTCTTGGGCGGTCAGTGAAGAGACACATCGCCTTTCGAAGCCTCATCCACGCTCTTTCTTTTTCGCGTCCATTCGCGCTTCAAAATACCTGAAAGCGTCGGCGCCGCGAGGCCGCGTCGCCCTACCATGCGATCGAAGAAGCCGCCTCTTCATTTTTTCCACTTCAATGTTCGATGTTCAAATCCTCCTCTCCCCCAATAACCAATCTCAAATAACCAATAACTATTTCCTAACTCCTCACCCTCGTCCCGTCCTTGTCGCCAAAGCGTTTTTTCCACTCTGGCACC
>JBIKIK010000040.1:0-9983 GCA_044361655.1 Luteolibacter sp.
GGCTGCCGACGAAGTTTGGGTCGCTCGTTATCTTCTCGTCCGCCTTTGCGAAAAGTACGGCATTGACGTTGAGTTCCATTGCAAGCCGATCCGCGGCGACTGGAACGGTTCGGGCATGCACGCCAACTTTTCGACCACCTACCTTCGTGACAAGGGTGGCAAGGCTTACTTCGAAGCGCTCATGGCAGCCTTCGGCGAGCACTGCGAAGAGCACATCGCTGTCTACGGTCCCGACAACCACCTTCGCCTCACCGGCCTCCACGAGACCCAGTCGATCGACAAGTTCTCGTACGGTGTCGCCGACCGCGGTGCATCGGTTCGCGTGCCTCACAGCTTCGTGAAGGACAACGCCTATCGCGGCTACCTCGAAGACCGTCGTCCGAACTCGCAAGGCGATCCCTACCAAATCGCTTCGCGCATCCTCAAGACGATCGCAACCGTTCCCGCTCCTTAATCGGAGACTTAACAATCCCAAAGCCGCCTCCAGCAATGGGGGCGGCTTTTTTTGTGGGGGTAGGGCGATGCGGTCGAGCAGCGCCGACTCATTCAGATTTTTTTTTACCGCCAAGGCACCAGGGTCGCCAAGGGGGGAGGAGAGTTAGGGTTGGAAGTTATTGGGGAATCAAATGAAGGAGCGGCTTCTTTGTTCTCTTCCCAAATAACCATTAACCAATCACTTTGCCTCGTCCGGCACGAAGCGGAGTCCGCCGCCGTTGATGCAGTAGCGTTTATCGGTGGGGGTGTTGAAGCCTTCGCCTTCGAAGACATGGCCGAGGTGGCCGCCGCAGCGGGCGCATAGGACTTCGGTGCGGGTCATGCCGAGGCTGATGTCTTCGCGGATTTCGACATTTTCCGCTTTGGCCGGATCGTAAAACGATGGCCAGCCGCAGCCGGAGTCAAATTTTTCTTTGGATGAAAAAAGCAGAGCACCGCAGCCGGCGCAGTGATAGCTGCCGGCTCCTTGTTGTTTGAATTCCTTGTAGGCGCGGCCGTTGGGGCGTTCGGTGCCCGCTTCGCGCAGGATGTGGTATTGTTCGGTGCTGAGGAGTTGGCGCCATTCGTCATCGCTTTTGATGACCTTGCCGACGGGTTCCGTGGGTTTTTGGGGGCTCACATCCATGGCGGTGGATTTTCTGCCACTCGCGTCGCATGAAACAAGAGCGAATGCGGCGAGAGCGGAGATTGTCGTGAGGGTGCGGATCATTGGGCTTGGGGTGATTTCACAAGCAACCACAAATTCCTCAGACCGCAAACCAATCCGTCGGCTGGTTCTGTTCGGCGCAGTGCAGGCCTATGTGCGGGTGACCCAGGGTGTCGAGGCAGTTGCGCAGGTGTGAAATGACGAGGTCCTTGCGGTTGCAGTCCGAGCTTAGGTGACCGAAGACGACATGGTTAAGCTGTGGGTGGGCGATGTCGCGAAGGAGATCGGCGACTTGGTCGTTCGAAAGGTGCCCGTGTTGCGAGCTGATGCGTTGTTTGGTCGACCACGGCCGGCGCGAATCGGCATCGAGCAGGTCCTTGTCGTAGTTCGCCTCGACGAAGAGTCCATCGAGTTGGCGAAGCCGTTCGGTGACGCTGCGGGTGACATGGCCCATGTCCGAGGCGAGCCCGATTTTTTTGCGGCCATTGCCGATCACGAAACCGACCGGATCGACCGCGTCGTGTTGGACTGCGAAGCTCGTGATTACCGCGTCGCCGATTTGAAATTCGCAGCCAGCTTCGAAGATTTTCCATGTGCCCGACTTGATGCCGGCGTCGTGGAGAAATTTTTTCGTTAAGGCGGTCGCATAGACCGGCACTTGGTATTTTCTCAAAAAGACTTCGAGGCCTTTGATGTGATCGCCGTGTTCGTGAGTGAGCAGGATGCCATTGAGGCTGGCGGGATCGACGCCGATCGACTGCATTCGCGTCGTCAGTTGTTTCGCGCTCAGACCCGCGTCGAGCATCAGCCTCATGCCGCCGCACTCGACCACCGCCGAGTTGCCACCACTGCCACTTCCAAGCACCGCAAAACGCATCGGGATGGAGCCTGAAGCGAGGCGCGAAATCGTGCAAGAATTACCCGGGATCCGGTCGCGCGAAATGGACGGCTTGGCTGCAAAAAAATGCCCCTCGCTCACGCGGCCGAAGTTCTCCCCCCGGATTGCCCCGGCACTGCGCGAAACGAGAAGCGCCATCAATCTGCCTCGGATTTGGGTCATATCAAGGGGATTTCGCAGCGATGCGGCTTGATGAGCGCGGGGCGATGGCGCAGGCTTTGGGCTTGGATTTCATGGACGAGCTCAGGGCATTGCTGCGGGAAAACTTTGGCCATGAGTCGCTGCGAAGCGGTCAGGCCGAGGTGATCGGGCCGCTGATGGCTGGGCGGCCGGTGCTGGCGGTTTTTCCGACCGGTGGCGGCAAGTCCTTGTGTTATCAGCTGCCGGCGCTTGCGCTCGAGGGGCTGACCTTGGTGATTTCGCCACTGATTGCGCTGATGAAGGATCAGGTCGAGTCGCTGACGCGGCGGGGGATTGCGGCGGCGAGGTTGGATTCGACGATGGATGCGGATGGCTTGCGGGCCTTGTATGAGGACTTGGATGCCGGGCGGGTGAGGCTGCTGTACATCGCGCCCGAGCGGTTGGCCAACGAGCGGTTTCGCGAGAGGGTGCGGCGATGGAATGTGGCGATGGTCGCGGTCGACGAGGCCCATTGCATTTCAGAATGGGGGCACAATTTTCGGCCCGACTACCTCAAGATCGCGCGTTTTTGCCGGCGGCTCAAAGTTGCCCGAGTGCTGGCCTTGACCGCGACCGCGACGCCGAAGGTGGCGACGGACATTCGGCGCGCGTTTCGGATCGCGAAGGAGGATCATGTCGCGCTCGGGTTTCATCGGCCGAATCTTGATTTGCGCGTCACGCCCTGCACTGCGACCGAGAGAAAATCGCTTTTGCTCGAGCGTCTGGCGTCGATCGATGGAGCGGCCGTTGTTTATGTCACGAGGCAGGAAACCGCCGAAGAGGTTGCGACATTTCTCAAGTCGCAAGGGCTTGCGGCATCGGCGTATCATGCGGGATTGCCCGATGATTTTCGTGCCGCGTCGCAGGCGGCATTCATGAGTGGCGAGACGCGCGTGATTGTCGCGACGATCGCGTTTGGCATGGGCATCGACAAGTCGGACATCCGCGCGGTGACTCATTACAACATGCCCAAGAGTTTGGAAAATCATGCGCAGGAAATCGGTCGTGCCGGGCGTGATGGCATGCCGGCTCACTGCGAATGTTTTGTTTGTGCCGATGACCTCACGGTGCTCGAAAATTTCATTTATTCCGACACCCCAGGCATTGGCGCGTTGGAAAATTTGGTGCATCGGATTCTCGGTCTTGGCGCGAGCTTCGACATATCGGTTTACGATCTTGCGGCTACTTGCGACATCCGTAATTCGGTGATCGCGACGGTGATCGCGTATTTGGAAAATGATGGCATCGTCGAAGCGACGGGCAGTCATTATCACACTTACAAATTGAGGTTTTTGAGGGATCACAATCGCGTGCTGGCGGGCAGGGCGAAGAGTGAAAGTCGATTTCTTGGAGATTTGATCGGGCGTGGAAAAGCCGCGCGGTCATGGACGACATTCGAGCCATCGATGTTGAGTGTGGAGATGGGCGTGAGCCGCGAGAAAATCGTGGCGGCGCTGCAGGAGCTTGAGTTGGCCGGTGATGCGGAGCTTGCGGTTTCGGGAGTGAGGCAGGCATTTCGAATGAAGAATGATCCGGGTGACCTCAAGGCTTTGGCGAAGCGCTATGCGACGATGTTTGCGGATAGGGAAAATGCTGACCTCGCAAGGCTCTCGCAAGTGATGGGTCTCGCCTCGCGCAAGGATTGCCTCACAGCATTCATCGCGGCGTACTTTGGCGAAAAAATGAGCGAACCCTGTGGTCACTGCGACCGATGCCGCGGGGTGCCCGCGGTAAAGATCAGGCGCTCATCAACGCGTGTGCCCGATGACCGCGAATGGGCTGTATTGCGGGCGGTGGTTGATGAAAAGCATGCGGCGCTTGGCACGCCGAGGCAGTTGGCGAGATTTCTATGCGGCATGAGCAGCCCGGCATCAACGCGGGCGAGGCTTGGGCGTCATGACTCGTTTGGCATGCTCGCGGATCTGCCTTTTGCCGAGGTGCTCACGATTGCAAATGCGGTGCTGCCGGAGGGGGAGTGGGGTAAAGGCTGAAAAGCTGAAATGAAGAGGTGATTTACTCCGGAAGCGTGATTTGCAGGATCGTGGAGTTTTGTTCGGCGACGAGTGGGCTGGATGCTTTTGGCATGAGAATGAATTGGCCTTTGGCGAAGTGGCGACCGTCGGCGGATTTCAATGCGCCATCGACGACTGAGATGATGGAAAATTTTTCGGCGTTTGGGTTGGTGAGCGACTCGCCTGCTTTGAGTGATTTGCGGTCGGTTTTGAAATACTCGCAGGCAGCGAGTGTGTCGCCGTTTGCTTGATCCATCGATGGTTCGAAGTCGTTGAAGTCGATGCTGGCGAGTGACTCTGCGACATGGAGTTCGCGCGGTTTGCCGTCGAGTCCGAGGCGGTTCCAATCGAAAACGCGGTAGGTCGTGTCGGAGTTTTGTTGGATTTCGTGAATCAGGAATCCCGCGCCGATCGCATGGAGGCGGCCGGAGGCGATGAAGATCGAATCACCGGGCGAGGGGCTCACCGCATGCACGCAGTCGGCGACCGTGCCATTTGCGATTGCGACTTCGAACGCCTCACGGGTCACGCCGTGTTTGAGTCCGACATAAAGTTTTGCGCCGGGATCGCAATCGGCGATGAACCACATTTCCGTTTTCGGTTCGCCGTTCAGTGATGCGGCAAGCGCGACTGGCGGATGCACTTGGATCGAGAGGTCGTCGCGTGCGTCGAGGATCTTGATGAGGATCGGAAAGCGCGGGTGCTGCGCGTAGCCGCTGCCGAAAATTTCTTCGCGGTGGTGGGTCCAAAGTTCGTGCAGGCTTTTGCCGGCGAAGGGTCCGCTTTCAACGATCGATTGCTCCTTCTCACGGTCGACGATTTCCCATGCCTCGCCATAGGGATTGGTTTCGTCAGGAAGTTGACGGCCGTAGACGCACTCGAGTTCGCGTCCGCCCCAGACGCGTTGCATGTAGAGGGGGGTGAAAGTGATCGGATCCATCTGGCACCGGAATTACTTGAAACGGCATGGCAAGGCAAGGCTTGGGCCAATCGTGCGATTGACCTCAAGGGGCGCGGAGGTGAAGTTGGTGGCGCATTGGAGGAAGCAGAAAACAGCGCTGGTGAGTCAAAGGTTCGTCGCCGTGGCCGATGGCGGATGTGGGTGCTTGGGTTGTCGATTCCGGCGGTGCTTGGTGGCTTGCTGTGGCTCGACGGTCCGGGCGTGCGATGGCTCGGGCCGATGCTTGGCAAGTGGGGGCTGCATCGCGCCGGCTATGTGGGTGGTATGCAATTTGAGGGAAGTATCACGCGTAGCCTGGTGATCAAGAATTTCCATGCCACGGGTGAGGGGCCTGTCGGTGAATTGAAAATCGGTCGGCTGCAGCCGAAATTTCATTTCCGCGAGATGCTCTTTGGTCGGCTTGCCGGGCTGAGGGTCGAGGAGGTGGATTTGTTGCTGCGCTTTGATGAAACCCATGGATCGAAATCGAGTGAAAAGCCTGCGCTTGATTTCAAAAAAATTGCCAAGTCGATTCGCGATGCGCGCCGTTCGCTCAAGCCGATGGATGTAGCGATCGATGGGGTGCGCGTGAAGGCGGTGAGAGATGGTGTGGATTTTTTCCAAATCGAATCGAGCGCGTTGCATCACGATGCGCATCAGGAAAATTATGAGCTCAGCCTTGGTGCGATGACCGATGCTTCGGGCAAATGCTGGTCGGCTCGAAATTCGACGGTCGTGTGGAAGAGCGAATCTTTGGAGGTCGAGCAATTCGTGCCGATGCCGGGGATTCGCATTGATCGTTTGACTTTGCACACGCCGGACAAGGGCGGGCTTGCGGGGTCGGCCGAGTTGCGGGTGAAGGATGCCGGCTTCCGTATCGAGGCTAGCGAGGAGTTTTCGCTGCTGAAGATGGATCTCACCGACGGGCAGGTGCTGCTGGCGGATTGGTTTGAATTGTTTGGCATCAAGCCATCAGCGAGCGGTGAGATTCGTTCGTTTTCTGCCGAGTTGTTTGGAGTGTATCCGGATTTTTCGTGTGCGACGGGCAATGTGAAATTTTCCGTGAACGGGCTCGAGTCGGCCGGGTGGAAGGTTGATGAGGCGGATGTCGATCTGGCGTTAGAGGAGAAGTCTGCGCGGCTCGTGCTTGCGGGCAAGGGCATGGACACGGGGATTTCGCTCAAGGCCGATGCCAAGGTGCTGCGTGGTGCTGCGCTGCCGCAAATCTTTGGCATCAAAGGCGAGATGGTGATCGATCAAGTCGAAGGTCTTGCACGGCAACTCGCGAAGCAACGCGATGCCGAGATGCCTCAAGGGCGTATCGAGGGAAGTTTCAGTGGCATGGAAAGCATGAATGATCATTCATGGAAATATGATCTCCGGTATTTGCCCAGTGTCGCGGCGGTCGAATCGCCATTGCGGGTTCATGGAAAGTGGAACGAGCCGGATGAGTGGATGGGTGAGATCGCGGGCGATGGCATGAAGGGTGATTTTAGCGTGAGGATTGTCGCGTCCGAGTATCAGGCGGGGCTTGAATTCAAGGGTTTTGCGAGCAGCCGAATGGCTCGTGTGTTGAACATCTTTATCGATGGTCGAAATGACCGCTATGTGGTCGATGGGGAATGGAAAGGTTCGGGAAATTTTTCCAAGGATTTGCACAAGGGGGTTGTGGATATCGGGCGTTTGCTTGTGAAGGATACAGGCGATGGGGACATTGTCGCGAGTGGCGGGTTGGATTACGAGTGGCCTGAGAAACTTTCGACGCGCAAGCTGCGGGTCGAGGCCGGCGCTCAGAGCATATCGGCGCAGGTTATGCTGACGAATGGCATTCTGGGCGTGAGTGATTTGAGATGGCTCGATGGCAAGCGTGAGATTGCGCATGGCTCAGCAAAATTTCCGATGCCGCGCGAGGTCGGCAAAGCACGAAGCGAGTGGCGAAATGATCAGAGGAAAATTGCCGTTGATTTTGAATCGGGGCAACTCGATGCCGCGTTGTTGTCGAAGTGGCATTCGGCTTTTTCGAAGCTTGATGCGAAGTCGGCTGGAAAATTTTCGATCCGCATTGATGGGCCGGTGTCGGATCCACGGGTGGATGGCAGGCTCGAGCTCGATGGCTTGCGGCCGAAGGACAACCCGAAAGCGCCGGCATTTGCGTGTGTGATCGATGCGAAGGGACGGGGGCGTCGACTGACGCTTGATGGCCGGGCGACGACGGCGGAATTTCCCGCGTTGCGAATGAATGCATCGATGCCGCTGCGATTGCATGAATGGCTTGAGAAGCCAGGTGATTTCATGAACGAGGAATTTTTGGCGCGTTTGGACATCCCGCGTGTCGATGTCGCGCGGCTTGCGAATTTCGTTCCTGCGGCCAAGTCGATGCGTGGTACGGTGAGTGGTGGCATTGACGCTACGGGCACGCTTGCGAAGCCGGTGGTGAATGGAAAGTTGGAACTCTCGGGCGGTGAGGTTGTTTGGAAGCATCGAAAAATCGAAACGATTTCCGGCATCGACGCATCGCTCGAGCTTGCGCGCGAGCGTATTGTTCTCAAAGGACTCAAGGCTTCGTCGGTCGGTGGAAATCTCAGTGGTGGTGGCTATCTCGCGCTCAAGGATTTTAAACCCGATGTGTTGGATGTGAATGTGGTGGCGCGTCAGGTGCCCTTGCGGCGTGACGAGTCGCTCATGCTTCGTGCGAATGCCGAGCTTCGCTTGTCAGGCTCGTGGCAAAAGGCAGTGTTGTCCGGGCGGGTCGGAGTGGTCGATGGATTGTTTTATCGCGACATCGAAATTTTGCCGATCGGCACGCCATTTTTAGTTCCGCCGACTGCGACGCTGCCGCGTTTGGACCGATTGGAAAAACCTGTCGGCACGATGCGTGAGCCATTTCGTGATTGGACAATGGATCTGCGGTTGCATACCGAGAAGCCATTTTTGATTCGTGGCAATGTCGCTGCCGGAAGGATTGATGGATCGCTGCGCGTGCGTGGTGGGTTCGAACGACCTTTGCCGGAGGGCGAGTTGAGGGTCACCGACTTCAAGGCCTCACTGCCGTTCAGCACGCTCACGGTGCCATCAGGCACGGCAAGGTTCACGCCGCAAAACGGAATGGATCCGGTGCTGGAAATTCGCGGTTTTGCCGAGCCTCGTCCTTATCGGGTGAGCATCCAGGTTTACGGTCGGGCTTCGAATCCGCAGATGGTTTTAATTTCCAATCCGCCGTTGCCCGACAACGAAATAATGACCTTGCTGGCGACGGGTGCGACCACCAAGGGCTTGGAGGATCCGCAGGCCGCGTCGTCGCGGGCCTTGCAATTGTTGGCGGAGGAGTTTCGTCGCGGACGCTTTGTGGTGGGCAAGCGTTTGAGGCCATTGCTTGGCATGTTGGATCGTGTGGATTTCACCGTCGCGGAACAGGATCCTTATTCGAGTGATTCGTTTTCGACTGCGACGCTTGAGATCACCGATCGCTGGTATCTCTCCGCCGGCATGGATGCCGAGGGGGATTCGAGGGTTTTTGGAATTTGGCGACTCACTTTCCGATGATGAAATTTCCATGGCTCATGATGATTTCGCTAGCGACCCTGATGGTCGCTCATGGCGAAACACGTGTGCGCATCAGCGGGCTCAGTGGTCGCAGTGAGGGTCAGGTGCTCGAGTCGATGGGTGGGCGGCTTGATCATGTGCGCGACTCGGCGGCGACGCCGGCATCGGCGGAAGACGCGGCATTTCTTTTGGGGCAGGTGTTGAAAAAGGACGGTTATGATGGTGCGAAGGTGAGTTGGAAAATTGCAGCGTCTGATGAAATTCGGCTGATCGTTGATGAGGGTGTGAGGTATTCGCTCGGAAAGGTGAATGTGTTGGGCCTTTCAAAGTCGGATCAAAAGCACATGGCGCGATTGTTTCGCAAGGTCTCGGAAAAAGATCGGTTTCTATTTGGTGGGGCGACGCCATTTCGCGAGGACGATGTTGATGAGGGCCTTTCCAATGTTTTGCGTGAGTTGAATGCCGACGGGTACTGGGATGCTGAGGTGATGGTGCAGGAGCGGTGGGTTGATGACCGCACGGGTGTGGTGGATCTTACGCTTGATTGCAGGCCCGGGCCGCGATGCTTGATTGCGGAGCCGAATGTGATGAGTGTTGATGGGCGCGGAGTGAAGTTGGTGAGTGAGGTGGTGAGGGCCTATGTGGGCAAGACTGCGACCACGGCGAATCTCAATGCCATGCGTGTGGCAGCCGAGGAAATCGCGGTGAGTCGGGGTTATCCCAACTCGACGGTGAAGATGGGAAGGGCGCCAGCTGCTGGTACTTTTATGCCGGAGTTTCGCATCGACCTTGGCAAGCGTCTCAAGCTCAACCGTGTGTCGGTGACGGGCCTTGAGCACACCGATTCCAAGCGTGTGTTGAGGCGCATGGAGGTTGCGCGCGACACTTGGTACAACGAGGCCGCGATGAATCGCGCGGTGAGAGGTTTGTTGGCGACCGGGGCGTTTTCATCTGCACGCATCGAGACCGAGGAAGTCGGCGACAAGATGGTCGATGCCACGTTGCATCTTACCGAAGCCAAGGCCAAGGAGGTGGGTTTTGCCGCTGGCTACGGTTCGTACGAGGGTTTCATTGGTCGGGTCAGTTACTCGGATCGAAATTTGTTTGGCAATGTGATCGGGTTGAACTCCGGCATCGAGGTTAGCTCGAGGGGATTGCTTGGCGAATTGCGGCTTACGGATCCGTGGTTTCTTGGAAAAGACCTGCCGCTTTCCGGACGGTTGTATGCATTCATTTACGGTCATGAGGGATACGACACGCGCGAGGAGG
>JBIKIK010000219.1:0-2784 GCA_044361655.1 Luteolibacter sp.
GTGCCTTGTCGATGCGCGAGCCGATCGCTTCGGCATCCGCATCACCCACCCGCAAGCGCGTCGCGGCTTCGATCGATTCATCAACTGTCAGCGTGTCATACGCGATGGAAAATTGCGGCACATAGCCAATCTCGGTCGGCGTGAAATCGCGATCTTTCGAAAGATTTCTTCCTTCCCAGTAGAGGTCGCCCGAGGTTTCGGGATTTAGGCCCGCGATGGTCTTAAGCAGACTGGTTTTGCCGCATCCCGAAGGCCCGACGATCGCCATGAAGTGGCCCTTGGGAATGCGGATCGATACGCGATCGACCAAAGGCATTTCCTCGCCTTTGCGGCGAATGGCGTAAGTGACATCCTTGAGTTCGAGCACGGAGATGAATGTGGAATTATGTCACTTGAGCGGCACGATGCGGATTTTCCCGCCGGGCTTGCGATGCATGTCCTCGCTGAGTGTGGTCGCGTTGGCTGGCGCGGCGCTGGGGGTCGCCGGCGTTGATTGATCGAGCGCATTGCGCAGGGCACCTTCGACCAACTGGCCGCAATGGATCTTCATCGGCGGCAGCGCACCAAGGTCGCCGGCAAGATCCTGTGCGGTGAGATGCCTTGCCTCATCGGCGGTCTTGCCGCGCAGCAACTCGGTGGCCATCGAGGCAACGGCGATCGCCGTTTGGCAACCGAAGGCTTGGAACGACGCGCGGTCGATCACCTTGCGGCCATCCTTTTCGGTGAACTTGAGCCACATCCGCAGCATGTCGCCGCATTCCGGCGAGCCCACAGTGCCGACGGCATCCGCATCGCCCATCTCACCCTGATTGAGCGGCTGGCTGAGGGCTTCCCTGACTTTGGATTCAAATGAACTCATGATTGGCTACGTGTGATGAAATGACCATAGGCCGAGGCTTTGCCGATTCAAGCCGCGAACTGCGATTCACTTCACGGCAAATTTGCGGCCGCGGCCGGATTCCCATGCCGCGCGCACGCTGTCGTACAAGCCTGTGAGCTCGGCTTCGGACAACAAGCGAAACTCAACCGTGTGGGCATGCGTGGTTTCAGGAAATTTTTTCACCACCATCTGATGCACCGCGGTGCCGGCCTTGTCTGCCGCCTTGTCGATCATCTCGCGCCCGCGGTCGACCGCCGATGAGACAACCGACGCCGCGCCAGTGCCTCTCACGGCATCGCTGATCGGCGTGATGAAATAAAAGCGCGCAAGCGATTGGCCGAGCGCATCGACAGTGACCTCATCGACAATCAAAGCGCCATCGAGCACATACTTGTGGCGGCTGACCGATGAAATCCGATCGAGCGCAACCATGTAATGACCACCGCCGAGAGTGGCTTGCCAGAAACGGTTGGCACCTGCCGAGTCGCTCGGTTTTTCGGGCGCGGTCGGCGTTTCCTGCGCCTGCAGCGCATGGCCGAATGCCAGCCACAGGACCATGATGCCAAAAAGTTTGCTGTTTAATTTGAACATATGAGGAACATGGCATGTCTCCATGGTGATGACCAGCATGAGGGCTAAAGCTTCGGAAAAGTTAAAGATTGTCAGCTCCCGCCGTCGGGCTCAAATTTTGCCCATGGTTCAATATCGGTCCAATGTGGCTGCGCTGATGGTGGATCCATTGGGCAGCCTGTTGATCTGCGAGCGCGCGAATGTGCCGGGCGCGTGGCAGTTTCCGCAAGGCGGGGTCGACCCCGGCGAGAGCCTAGAGCAGGCGCTGTTTCGCGAGGTGCGCGAAGAGGTCGGGCTCGAGGCCGAGCACTATGAAGTGACCGCCATGCGCAAGGGCTACCGCTACTTGTACCCTGAGGACATTCGCGAAAAAAAGGTTCGCAAGCACGGCAGCCATGGCCAGGAGCAGACTTATTTCCTGTGCCGCCTCAAGGCTGGCGCGCCGCCGGTGAATGTGGATCAAAAGCCGCGCGAGTTCCGCGCTTATCGCTGGATCCTGCCGCAGGAGTTCGATCTCGATTGGCTGCCGGAATTCAAGCGCGAGGTCTACCGCACGGTGATGCGCGATTTTTTCAAGGTCGAGCTGCGTTGAGTTCGCCTGGATCGCGGCCGATACCGAAAAGCAGAGCAAGCAAGCGCAGCGCATGATCGAGCGGCGACTTCCATGGTTTTGCCGGACGCACGATTTCCCATTGGTTTTCCAGCGCCATGGCACTGAGGCGTGCGTCGGGATTGACCACCAGTGCGCGCTCGCAAATGGCAAGCATCGGCAGATCGGCGCGACTGTCGGTGTAGCCGCAGGAGCCGGGCAGACGGCCATCGGAGAAGTACGATGAATCTAGTAATTGCTTGAGCCGCGTGACCTTCGCCGCGCCCTTGTGATTTTCCAAATCCGGAAACAGCGTGCCGGGCGTGACCACCGTGCCAAGCGAGATGTCGAAGCCAAGCAGCTTGCCAATTTTGCGCACATAGAACTCCGGGCTGGCGGAAGAAAGAATCAACAGATCGCCGGCCCTGCGGTGCCGCTCGATGCGTTCGCGCAGTTGCGGGTAGATCGCCGGCATGAGCGACTGCGCGAATTCGCGAGCATACGCGGCAAGCTGGCTCGCATCAATGCGCCACAGGTAGCTGAGAAAAATCCGCTTCATGCACTCGGTGCCGAGCAGGCCTGCGAAGGGCGCAAAGACCAGAAAAACCGGCAGGAGCAGCGCGCGCCATGGCTCGCGGCGCACGACAAAATGACGGAACAGCAACTGGCAATCCCACGGGATCAGGGTGCCGTCGAGGTCGAAGAGGGCGATCGCCCGCGAAGTGACGTTGGAGGGGCTGCTTTG
>JBIKIK010000041.1:0-9872 GCA_044361655.1 Luteolibacter sp.
CACCACGAGCTGGCACCAATTTTGTAGGAGCCGATCTTGTAAATGAAATTCGTGCCCGCAGCCGGTTTGGGGATCGATGCCGATGCCCACCAGTTGTCGCTGCCTTGATTGTGTCGATAGCTCAACTCGGCCGCTTTGGTGGTGCCGCGCCCGATGCCCCCCGCACCTTCGGGGAACGAGCCGTCGGTGGTGTAATAGACAAACATTTTGAAGCCCGCGCCGACCGAATTGCTCTTGCTCCAGATTACGATGTTGTCGCCCGAATCATCGAACTGCTTCGGGATCGTGCCGCTGAGCCCGCCGACATTGTCTTCTCCGTCGTGATAGACCCATGAAGCCTGATTGCCATTTTCCGTGCCGAAGTTGTTGGCAGCCGCAGGTCCGTTGTTGACCGAGTAAGCGCCACCGATGGACTTGACGAATGTCTCGGCGCCCGGAGATCCGATTTGGCAACGCACGGCGTCCTTTGCCGCAAATTTTTCCGGATGCTGGCGATCGACATAAGTCGGTTGTTCGAGGCCTGCCCAGATGTCGCTGAAGATGCCGGGCGGGTGATCGCGGAAGGCCGGATCGGTGATGCCTGTCGGCCTTGTACCGTTGAGGTCCACACCACCATCAAGCTTCAGCATGATGTTTTCCGCCGAGCCGTCGGCTCGCGCAATGATGCTCAGTGGCGAGCCACCCTTCACCACCGGAACGCTCGTCCGGTAGCTGTAATCCTCCGGCGTTGAGCCGACCGGATATCCGCGATTGGAAATCCCGTACGGGTTGAAACTCTTGTCGCCGTCGGGACCATCCTTGCGGGTCACCGTGATGCGCGGCACCTCTTCGCCATTTTGGTAAAGCGTGATCGCGGCCGCCGGCCAAAGCGTCGAAAGCTCCGGCGTGCGCCAGCTGAAGATGAAATATCCGCCCGGTGGCACCACCACGCTGTTGAGCTCGCCAGCGTATTTGTAGAATCCGGCTTGCGACGAACCGTTCGGTCCTTCGGCATACTGCCAGAGGTAAGCATTCGAGGGAAAACTTGAGGTGATGCCACGCGCCTGACCCTGGGCGGTGTTGTCGTTGTACATCGCCACCATCGTGATTTCCTCGGAGGCGCTGCCGCTTCTGCTGTTTCCAAATTTGTCTCGGTTGTCGCGGCGCTCGAAGGCGAGGTAGTCGCCATCGCTCCAACGGCCTTGCTGGAGACCGCGTGCGAAATCATTGTGGATCTTGAGAATGTTTGGAATGCGCGGGTCGGCAAACTGACCTAGGAAATTTGTGTTGGCGTGACGCGGAAATGCGCCGCCTGATTCACCGAGCGTTGCCGCCTTGTAGTAACCGTCGGTGTAAACCAAGCCAATGCCATCTCGCGTCATGTAAAACGCATGCTGCCATTCCTTGAGAGCCGCGTAGTCGCTGTCGTGGCTGTTGGCGTGCATCACGCCGAGCGATGGCGCGAATCCTCCCGCGCCGGGCGAATCAAGTCCCGCAAGGGTCCCCCACGGGCTAGCAAGCACGCCGTTGAGTTTGCTGCGCAGGTCGTTGTCGACCAAGCGCATGCCTGAATCCCAATAGCCATTGTAGCCCGGTGGCTGACCCAAGTGCTCGCCGAAGAGCATCGCATCATCGCGGCCGCGTTTGTCATCAAAGAGCGAGTCGCGGTGGTTGCCGTCGCTGAATCCACGCGAGCGATTGAACTGCCACTGGACGCCTCCGAGATAGCCGGCGTCGCTCGAGTCCTTGTTGTTGCCCGATTGCTGACCGAAGAAATAATCCGGCACGTGCTTCACCGCATCGAGACGCAGGCCATCGGCCTTGGTACGATCCATTTTCCACCGCGCGGCACGGATCAGGTATGCGCCGACATCTTCAACGAAGGGTGCCCTGTTGGCGTTGATGTATTCCTTGGCCTTGAGTCGAAGTTGCTCGGCAGTGGCACCGGCACCAAGTTCTTCGCGAGCCTGATCGATCAGCACACCGAAGTAGGCCACATTTCCATCTTTGTCCTTGTCGTACTGCGCGGGACGCTCGAGATCGCGAATGAACGAGTACTTCGGGTGATCATCATTCATGCTCGCCCCGTGGTTGGTGTTCGGAGTCTCGTGGGCGATGTCGATGAGGTCGGCGAGACCGAGGTTTTGCACTTCCCATGAACTGCTCCAATCGCGCGTGTTGTCCCACTTGCGATAAAATCCATCTTCGGTGCGGCGAAGGTGGAAATCCTCAGGCACCATGCCGGGGTACACCTCGATCGATGTGTCTTCATTGTAACCCGGCACATCGAAGGCTCGGTGGTTCATGATGTTGTCGAAATAAATGCGAACGCCAAAGCGGTGCGCCAGTTCCATCAAATTCAACAGGTCGGCCTCGGTGCCGTAACGCGTGCGCACCGAGTTGCGCTGATCCTTCGAACCAAGATCGAAGGGATCCCAGAGGTCATAGCCGACCGACAATCCGCCCGAGCCTTTGGTCGGTGGTGGCAACCACAAAGCCGTGTATCCCGCCTCGACCAACTCGGGCATCTTGTTGGCGATTTCGGACCAACTGGTATTGAAATACTGCAAGAGGGCCTCGCCGCGGGAAAATTGAACGAGCAGGCCGAAAATGAGCGCAATGCGGCGGAGCTGGGAGGGCATCGGACGGGTTTCGAGCAAGTAGGTTGGTTACTCTCTCTGTTAAATTTGCAAATGTCTGCATAAAATCAAGGGTTTAAAAGGAATGAAGGGCCCTATTGAGACCGAAAAAGGGTTGGTACGCGCCCCGATCCGGACTATATCCCCCACATCCATGAGCGAGCAGACGAGTGAAGCGAAACGACCGCGAGTCAATGTACGCCGACCCGAGGTGATGGAACGCGTAGCCGCCGAGGTCGCCGCCCATTTCCACTCGTCGATTGTCGGCCGGATCCGTGAGGCCGGCGGACGGATTTCCATCGGCAACACGACGATCCTGTTGGCCGGCCAATTCGGCTTTTGCTACGGCGTCGAACGCGCGATCGATCTCGCCTACGCTACTCGTCGGGTTTTTCCGGATCAGCGAATTTTCCTGATTGGTGAAATCATCCACAACCCAGATGTGAATCGCCATCTACGGGAAATGGACATCGTCTCACTGCCATGGAAGGAACTCACGGCGGATTACGACCAACTCGGGCCGGACGATGTGGTGATCGTGCCAGCCTTTGGTGCTCCCAGCCATTTCATGAAAAAAATCGAAGATCGCGGCTGTCAGGTGATCGACACCACTTGCGGCGATGTCATGAAGGTATGGCGCCGCGTGCGAGGATACGCCAAGGATGGTGTCACCTCGATCATTCACGGCAAGGCAGGTCATGAGGAAACCCTCGCGACCGCATCACGGGCACTTGGCGATGCGGGCAATGGAAGTTATCTGATCGTCCTCACGCTCGACGATGTCGATCATGTCTGCCGATACATTCGGAACGGCGGCGATAAGGCGGAATTTCTCAACCGCTTCAAGGGTGCCTGCTCGCCGGGATTTGATCCGGACAAGGATCTCGCCAGAGTCGGCATCGCGAATCAGACGACCATGCTCAAGAACGAGACCGAGGAGATCCAGCGCCGGATCCGGGATGCGATTCATGGGCGCGATGGCAATGATTCGGCATTCCAGATGTTCGACACGATTTGCGGAGCGACCCAGGAGCGTCAGGACGCGCTGTTTGAAATGCTTCGCCACCCGATGGACCTGATGATCGTCGTCGGTGGCTACAACAGCTCGAATACCGCCCACCTCGTCGAGATCGCCGAACAAAAACTTCCCACCTTTTTCATCCGCGGTGCCTCATGCATCGAGTCACTCGAACGCATCGTGCATTACGACCTTCACCGCCAGGAAGAGGTCAGCTCCGAATACGCAGGTATGATTGCAAGTGACGGACCGCTCAACATCGGCATCACCGCTGGTGCTTCATGCCCGAACAACCTCATCGAGGAAACCATTCAGCGGATCTTTGAGCTGCGCGGCGTGAGCCGCGAGGAACTCGCCAAATCCTGAATCATAGGTAAGGCATGAAGGCCTTGTAGACCTCGGGCGGAATGTCGAGCAGGCTGTAATCTTTCGAGGAAACAAAGAGCAGGCTCTGCTTGCCCTTGCCAAGCAGCTCGTTGTTGCTGCCGAACACTTGGTGCTCGAGCGTGCAGAACTTACGATTGAAGTCGGCAACGCGGATCTTGACCGTGATGGTGTCGAACTCCCGCGCCTCGCGCACGAACTTGTGCTCGAAGGACCGCGTGAGGATGTAGAAATGCGTCGTCTTGAGATCGAAGTCCGGCATCGCGGCGTTGAAGAAAAGCTCGCGGGTCTTGCCGACATACATGCCATACATGCCGAAGTAGACATTGCCGACCGAGTTGGTGTCGGCATAGGTCGCGATGGTCGAATAGACAAACCACTTGCCTTCAAAGTGCCCGGCGATGTCATGCATTCCGCGTTCTTGCGGCGCGACTACCTCGCTGCCCGCGACGACATGCGCGGTCTTGGTGATTGCTCGAATCGCCGGAATTTCCGAGGCGGCTTCCATCACCTCCCCTGCCTTCGCGCTGACGACCCGCAGAAGGTCTGCATTGAACACCAGCCAGATCACATGCACCAGCGGCAGCAGCGAGCCGAGCACCAGCAGGGAATTCGCACCGGTGCAGTAGCCGAAGGCAAAGATCACCAGCGATATGCTCGCCAGTGAAAACATGCGGATCTGCGGCAGCGGTTGTTGCGAGTTGGGCACAAAACAACGGGCGATCGCCAGCGAGGCGTAGCCAACAAAAAACGAGGCGTAAAACACCATGAAGTATTCCAGCTCAAGGTTCGCCCACAGGCTGATCAGCGTCGCGACAGCGATGAGCATGAAGCTAGGGATCGGCGACTCGAGGATCCGCTTGGGGATCATCCCGAGCAGGACATTTTCGTTTTTGGCGAAGTTCAGCCCAAGGAACCACTTCAAGGCGATGTAGCCGCTGTCGATCGTTGTGAGGGCGCAAATTCCCAAAAAAGTGAAATAGGCTGCGGGCAGCAATCCGGCGCTCGCTTCGTCCATCCGGTCGATGTAGGTGACGACGATGTCATGCGCGTAGCGAAAGCCGTCGAGCCCGGTCGTGCCAATCGCCGCAAGGCCGCTTTTTCCCATCACCCAAGATGCGAGGCAGCCGTGCACGATGAGCAGCAAAAAGAAGATGATTCCGCCAAAAATGTAACTCGCGCGGATCGAGGTTTTTTCACGGTGCATCTGAATCGCCCGCTGCCAGTGCTGAAGATCAAGCCAAGGCCCAACCAACAAGCCGACAAGGAATGGCACGACAAATCCCACGAGGTTCGGGCCCTCCCATTGACCGGTGCCTTCAAAGCCGAAATTGATCCACGACCCTTGCTCCGGGTGCAGACCCACAATCATGCGGATCACGCAGAAGAACACGATGAGCCCAAGAATCGCATGCGCGAGCTTGATGCGTTGGATACCGAATTCCTCGCCGAAGAGACAGCCGGCCGCAAGGATTACGAACACGACCATGCCTAGGTAAAGGGCATTGAGGCCGCCGGTGAAAAGTTGGATTGGCCCGAAGAGGTACTTGGTCAAAGCGAAGACCGTGAGCCCGATCGCCAGCAACTGATAGAGGTAAAAAATCAGCCGGAATGGTTTTGAGAATTTTTCAAAGAAGATCGCCAGGGATTCCTGACCGCCCGGATGACGGCGCGCGACGATATGGGTCAGAAAACCGAAGAGCATGAGCCCCGCCGCGTTCGGGATCGCAAAACAAAGCAGGCCTTTGAGGCCAAACATGAAGGTGACTTGGACGCTGAAAAACAAGCCCAGTCCCCACATCCATGCCAATGCCACGGAGTTGCCCCAGAAAAATTCGTTGATGCGTCGTAAGTTCATCGGAAGTGCACAAGGAACCCCTTATCCCGCCGGGCGGCAAGCCGTATTGTTGGGACTTTCCCCCGATCGCAGGGGAAATCGGCCGCAGCGACGACCGCTGTATTTCACTCGCCTCCCATGCTTTGCGGTTGCTGGATACGATTCGGCCCGTTTAAATGCCCGCCTTTCCCGAACCAACCCCTTTCCCAATGATCGAAAACATCCGCAAATACCAAGGCCTCGTCCTGTTCTTCATCGCCATCGTGATCATATCTCTGGTGGTAGGCATCAAGGACGATATCTTCAGAGGAGACGCTGGCGGCCAGGCCGTGTATCGGATCAATGGCCGCACCTACAGCGACAAAGAATTCCAGCATCTCGGAACCGGAACATTCGAGCTCGTTGGCGGACTTGCCCGCGCGGGCGACTTCAGCCTCTACCAGTTTCTCATGGAGCTCGCTCAAGATGCCACCAGCCCGGAGGACGCCGCCGAGAAATTTTTCGTCGGACGCATGATTCTGCGCGAAGCGAAAAACGAGTTCGGCATCCACCCCGGCGACGCGGAGATCACCGACTACATCCGCAAGCTCAGGGCATTCAGCAACAAGGATGGATCCTTCGATCAGGAAACCTACAACAATTTCATCGAAAAAGGCATCGGCAGACTCGGCATGACCGAAAACGATCTGCGCGAACTTGCATCCGACGCTATCGCCTCGACCCGCCTGAACGCGATCATCGGCGGCGGTCTCACGATGAACAAGGATGCGGTGAAGTCCGCCGAAGCGATCGACAGCCAACAGATCAGCGGCTCCATCGCGCGCATCGACCTCGCCCCGTTCGAAGCCGGCATCAAACCCAGCGACGAGGAAGTCAAAAGCTACTGGGAAAACATCCAGGATGCATTCATGACCCAGCCGCAGCGCAAGTTCTCTTACATCATCGTCAGTCCGAAACTCACCGCCGCAAAACCGGCCGAAACGATCGCCGACGAGACACTCAAGGACGAAGAAAAGAAGCAAAAGGAACAGTCGAAGGAAGCGGCTGCAAAGGAGGAAGAACGCGTAAAGCAAAAGGAGCTGGATGCCTTAGTCGACAACTTTGCTGTTGAGCTCGAAGAACAAAAAGGCGTCGGATTTGAAGAGCTTGCGGCGCAGAATGGCTGGACCGTCCAGACGACCGGCATGTTTTCCAAAGACAAGGCCCCCAAGGAGCTCGATTTGAAACTGCGTTCCTCGAGCGTTAACGGCAAAGTGGTCGACGAACTGTTCCAAATCGTCGCAACAGCCGATCCCCTTTCGAAAATCACCCAACCGATCGCCGTCGGCGAAAACCAATGGCTCATCGCGCGACTTGATGGTGAGGACAAACCGCGCCCCAAGACATTTGAGGAAGCCCGCGAAGAGGCACGCGCGCAGTTTGTGTCGGAGAAAGCCGCCGAGGCACTTAAGAAAGGCGCTGACGAAGCCATGGAAAAAATCGAAGCCTCACTCGCTGCCGGCAAGTCCTTCGCTGAGTCAGCCAAAGCCGCCGGCATCGCCGCCAGCCATGTGAAGGAGTTCAAAAAAATCAAAAGCTCCACCCAGCCAGATGCTGCGAGCGAGCCAGGACAACTTTTCCAAAGCGCCTCGAATGTCGACCCCGGCGCCCTCGCCGATCTCATCACCGAGCCAGATCGCGCATTCATCGTGCATGTCGCCAGCCGCGAGGTCGAAAAAGACCCGAAGGCCGAAGAGACGCTCAATGCCCAGGTCCAATCGAGCGCCATGCAGAACGAAATGCTCGCCTTCACCAGCTGGCTCAAGGAGCGCACTGAAGCGGCGAAGGTCGAATCTCTGATCAAGCGCTGATCCAGCGACACTGTTTCATTTCAAACGAATCCATGGCGGCGGACGAAGCACTCGATGCCCTTTTCGACGAAGCCAATGGTCACTTGGCGCTCGGCGAGCTGGATGAAGCGGTTGCCTTTTACCGCCGTTGCGTGGAGATCGATCCCGATTGCTTCGACGCATGGCACGCGCTTGGCATGGGGCTCATGAAAATCGGCGAGCTCCGCGAAGCCATCGGCTGCGGACTCAAGGCCGTGACCCTGCGACCGAACGACCTTCTCGCGTGGACCAGCCTATCGCAGATGTATGTGCGCGATGGCAACATCCCGGAGGCGGAGTCGGCCAAAGCCAATGCGCGCATCCTTTCACTCGGCGGCAAGGTGGTGCGCTGATCCGATCTTACGCCGAATTCAGGGCGGAGAAATCCGCACATGATCGATCAGGCGCACATCGTCATAAAACACCGCCGCAGCAAGAATGCTTGGACGCTTGAGATCATTGACCGGTTGCAAGGTCTCGGCATCGACGAGCGAAAGATAATCGATTTTCAAATGCTCCGACTCCCCCAACAGTCTTCTTGCATGACGAATGATCCCATCGGCATTGTGCAATTTTGCTGCTTCGTTGAGCGCACGAAAAATGCAGGGTGCGTCTTCACGGTGGGTTGTGCTGAGTCGGACATTGCGCGACGAGAGCGCGAGTCCGTCCGATTCGCGAACCGTTTGCGATTCGATGATCTCCACCGGCACATCGAGATCGCGCGCCATGCGCTTGATGATCGCGAGTTGTTGGAAATCTTTTTCACCAAACACCGCCGCGTGGCATGCGCTGAGCATGAAGAGTTTGAGCACAACTGTGCAAACACCGTCGAAGTGCCCGGGCCGCGCTGCGCCACACAACGAGCGTGAGAGCGAATTCTCCGTGACGAGCGTTGATCGGTCTTGGGCATACATCTCACGAACATCCGGCACGAAGACCACATCAACCCCGGCGGCCTGGCACTGCATGAGGTCAGTTTCGAGCGGTCTTGGGTAAGCCTCGAGGTCGTCTTCGCGGTCAAATTGGATCGGGTTGACGAAAATTGAAACCACCACCACGCCATCCGGCCCGGCTACTTCCCTCGCATGCTTCACCAAGGCCAGATGACCACGGTGCAGCGCTCCCATCGTTGGCACCAAAACACGCCGACCCGCGTATTGCTCATCGCCGAGCAAAATTTCCCTCAATGCCGATCCTGTCGTCGCCAACTGCATGGCTTTACCCATCGCCGCTTTTTTCCGCACCCGCAATTTCTAACCGAGAAAAAAATCCGTAGTGTCGCGGCATTTAGTGCTTTGGGCGGTTTTTCACCGGCTCACCCGCCGCCTGCTCCAGCAACCAATCCTTTTCTCCACGCAGCCATACGAGTTTCACGCGAAACGGTCCATCGGCGATCCGCATCTCGGGAAACTCGACCTTTGCCTGCAGGGTCAGCTCCACGCTGGCCCGCTTGCCCTCGACCTTCACATGCTCAAAGACCGGCTCGGAAAAGCGGCACTGCAAGGCGTGCTGGCATATGCTCGAAAAGGCCGATTCCAACTCCTCGCGTGCAAAAGTGCCATTGGCTTCTTCGGGCGTCGGTGTCGAGACCTCGACCTCAGGCGCGAGATATGGATGAAGACTGTACACCGCCAATGCGCGGGTCGTGGGCGGTTTGCTGAGGTCTATGGTGAGCACTTCGAAAAATGAAATGCTGCGCCTTTTGATCACCTGCTCGGGAGAAAACCACCATGCCGCCGACAATACGGTGATGATTGATACGACACTGATGAGCACCCGCTTTTTCATGTCGCGGACTTCCCTTGGTTGGGATCATGGTAAATGCGGATCCGCGCCTTGTCAGTGCCAATGAGATCCTGAGCGCGGAGAAGTGCCGCACGCGTTGAAAGGTTCGGGTTGCGCGGATGCGAAAGGAAGAGATTGCTTTCGCCTTTGCCGCGGTCGCAGCCCTCTTGCAGCGTCAAGAGCACACCGGAGTTTCTCAAAACACGATACACTTCACGCGTCGCGCCGGAAACAATCAGGTGCAGCCCTTTGCCGCGCATGAACCGAATCAAATCCTCGAGCGCCATCACGCTGGTGGCATCGAGATGCCATGCGTTTTTAAGTCTCAATATGATCACGCGCACATCGGGATCGGCGACGGT
>JBIKIK010000220.1:0-2771 GCA_044361655.1 Luteolibacter sp.
GCTGGCATCTTCGGGCATGGTCAACGCGAGCGTGTTGAGGCGGCGATGGAGCGTGTGTCGCGGCGCTTCCCGCAGTTGTTTGTCGCGGTGTACACCGGCTCTCTCAGCGAGGTGGCAAACATCCGTCAATTTGGTTTTTGGTTGTTGAATCGCGCGGCCTTCGAGGATGTGCCGGCGGACAAGCCGAACGAGGTGGGCATTCTGATTACCATCGATCCCGAATCGAAAGCGGCGGGTATGGTGTTTGGTTACGCGCTCGATGCCTTGCTCGACGAATCGGACACCTTTGAATGCCTTTCGCGCGCGCACGGTCACTGGCTTGAAGGGCGCTATGCCGAGGGGTTCGTCAAATTGCTGGCGCACCTCGAGGGGATTTTGATCAAGCGAAGCCGCCAGGCACGGCGCGACCCTGGGCATTTCCGCCGCAAGCTCATGCCACCGGCGCTGAGCCGCGATGGCTTGAAGCGGATGCGCGATGGTCATGTGCCCGCGAAAGAGGAAAGGACAACAAGCTCCATCGAGTCATGAGACGGGCATGGGTTATCTTTCTGGCGTTGACCACTTTGGTGCCTGTGGCCGATGCGCGCGAGGAGCGTAAGCCCAAGCGCGAGAGCGCCGCGGTCGCGAGCAAAAGCAAAAAGCAAGCGACGCAAAATTCGCGTAAGTCGAAGGCCAAGGAGGAAACGATCACCGAGCCAAAAGCTCCGATCGAGCCCGCCGCCGATCCGCTGTTCGATGCCAAGGCCGCATATGTCGACAAGCGCCCGGAAAGTTTTCTCGTCGACCCGCAATTGTTGTTGGGCGTCGGCGAGCGCGAGGATCGAATGACCTTTCTGAACTACCACGCCGGCGATTCGGCGGTCGACCTCTATGTCTATCTCTACCGCGCGAATCAGGAGATCCCGAAAGATTGGCACGATGAACATTGGGTCGACAAAATTTTCGGCGGCGGACGACCGGCGGTGGTGGTCTTTTATCATGTGGGAAAACCACAGGCATCTACGATGCGCGTGACGCGTCAGCTTGCCGAAAAGGTTTCGATGCTCGAGCGCCAGCGCGCGATGGAAAACGCGGTGATGCAGGCGCTCAAGAAGTCCGACCGCGCGGGCCAGTTCGAGGCGTTTCTCGTGCAGATGTCGATCCGCATCTACCTGATGGAGCGCGCGATGGGCGGTGAGAAAAAGGATGAACCTGCGACGCCGGTCCCCAGCAAGAAGACCGAGAAAAAATCCGCGCCGAAGGGCATCGAAAAATTTCGCCCGCTCATCGACATGGTGGCGCCGTATGTCGTGCCCGGAGTTTCGGCGATCGGCGCAATTGTTTTGCTGTGGGTGGTAAGCGCGGTGCTGCGGCACCGGGCGCGCTATCGCTTTCCCGAGTTTGAGGTCGAACCGCGATTGGGCGGCCCGCATGCGGCGGGTGTGGGCGCGGTGATTTCATTTGGCCGCGCAGCCCCCTCCCCTGCGTTCCAACGCGAACAAATGCCGGAGTACCTGCGGCGGGCCTGACCCGTGCTTGAAATTGCTCATCCCTCAACCGAGGTTCGGCTCCCAGCCTGCGCGATAGTTTCGCTTCATGAGCGCACGCGCTTCGGGCACGCCGCGCACTTCCATGCCGGCGGAGTCCCAATCGATCTTGCGGCGCATGCGCACGGCGAGGTTGCCGGCGAGGATGATTTCAGTGAGCGGCCCTGCGTGATCGATGAAGTTTGATACTGGCTTTTCACCATCGCCGCGGATCGCACGGCACAGTTCTTGCGTCGGGCCACCGGCGATGCGCTCGTAGGATTTCTTGATCGTGCGCGACTTTTCTTTGAGTTTGTCGTCGAACAACATTGGCGCGCCGCGGCCGTACATGTCGGCGATGTAAATGACCCCTTCGGTGCCGACATACACCTGGCCACAATCTTCGTTGAGCTTGAGGTCGGCGGGAATGCCGGGCGGGCGAACGAATACCGGATCCTTGTTCGGATCGGCGATGCCGTCCTGCCAATGGATTTTCAGTGCCGCGCGGCCACCCTTCGCGGGGAAATGATAAAGCACCTTCGAGCGCAGCGGCGCGATGGTTTCATCCGCTTCGGAAAGTTCGACCGGCTCGACCACAAAATCGCCGCGCAGGTCGAGCGCCCAGAATGCGCCGTTGAACGCATGGCAGCCGATGTCGCCCAGCGCGCCACAGCCGTAGTCCCAAAAACCGCGCCAACTGAAGGGGTGGATCTTGGAGTTGTAGGCACGCTCGGTGGCGACCGATCCTTGCCACAGGTCCCAACGCAGGTGCGAGGGCACCGGCTCGGCGGGAAATTGCAGGCCAGGCCCCTGCGCCCAAAGGCCCGCGGGACGATTGGTCCAGTAGTGGACATCGGTGACCTCACCGATCAGGCCGCCTTCAATCCATTCGCGCAGCAGGCGCGTGCCGGTGAAGGTCGCGCCCTGGTTGCCCATCACCGTGAGCACGCCTTTTTGTTTCGCAAAGTTGCTCAACGCACGTGTTTCCCACAGCGAATTGCAAAGCGGCTTTTGCAGCATGATCGGCTTGCCGCGGCGGATCGCTTCGAGCGCGATCGGGAAGTGCATGTGATCGGGCGTCGAGACGGTGACGACATCGATCTTGTCGGCCACCTCGGCAAACATTTCGCGATAGTCCTGGAAGAACTTTGCTTCGGGAAATCGCGTGCGTGCTTCGCCGGCGTAATTCGCATCGACATCGCAGAGGAAAGCAATGCGGTTGCCACCTGCGATTTCGGTGATGTCACTCAGGCCCTTGCCATTGCA
>JBIKIK010000221.1:0-2747 GCA_044361655.1 Luteolibacter sp.
CGTGCGTTTGAAAATCGGCGCGATGCACTGGTGCATGAGCGTCGACTTGCCTGATCCCGAAACGCCGGTGAGCACGGTGAGGCGGCCGATGGGAATGGCGGCCGTGATGTTTTTGAGGTTGTTGGCGCGGCAGCCGTGGATCGTGAGAAATGCGTGATCCTTTTTCACCGCCCGTCGTTTGCCTCGAATGGGGTGGGACAATGGATGGGACAGGGCGCGGTAGGTGGGAGAATAAGCGAATTTTTTCTGAGCCGCATTCGGCTTAGCGCTGCGCTTGGCTGCAGGTTTTTTAGCAACATCCGGGGCTTGCGGTGGTAGCCCTTGATAAACCACTTCGCCGCCGAGGCGGCCGGCAGCCGGGCCGAGATCGATGAGATGATCGGCGGCAGCGATCGTGTCCTCGTCGTGTTCGACCACGACCAGCGAGTTGCCTTGGTCGCGCAGCGAGATCAGTGTTTTGAGCAGCGCGGCATTATCGCGCGGGTGGAGGCCGATGGTTGGCTCATCGAGCACATAGAGCACGCCGCGAAGGTTCGAGCCGAGTTGCGCGGCGAGGCGGATGCGTTGGGATTCGCCGCCGGAGAGTGTGTTGCCCGAGCGATCGAGTTGCAGGTAGCCGAGGCCGACACTTTGCAAAAACGCGAGGCGGCGCGCGATCTCCGGCAAGATGTCGCGTGCGATCAGAGCCGTGCGTGAATCGCTGAACGAAAGTTTCGAGAACCATGCTTCGGCCTCGGAGATGCTGAAGCGTGAGAGCTCGCCGATCGATTGCCCCGCCGATGTTTTTTTCGCCTTGGCGGTGGGCGTTCCAGTGATCAAGCGCACGGCCGAAGCCGTGGGGTTGAGTCGGGTGCCATGGCAATCCGGGCATGGCACGAGCTCGTCATTGTCCATGCGCTCCATCGCGCGGTCGGCATCGAGCTCCGCTTCGAGGAGCGTGTCAAAGCGCGAGGTGTCGGGCACAATCGCGCGATGTTTTTTTGGAACCTTGCCATGGCCGCGGCAGGTGCCGCACCAACCGCGCGGGGAGTTGAAGGAAAACAGTCGCGGGTCGAGCTCTTCGAAGGACTGGTTGCAGCACGGGCAGCTTGATTGCGTCGATAGCAGGATGAATTTTTTGTCGGCGGTGAAGAGCTTGATGAGGCCCTTGCCGATGGTGAGCGTGCGCTCGAGTGATTCGGCGAGATTCGGTAGCGCCGTTTTTTTGGCGTGGTGTTTGAAGTCCGCCGTCACCACATCGATGTCGTGTTCCTTGAAGCGTTCGAGGCGCGTGAAATTTTCCGCATCGCGGAACTGTCGATCTACTAAAAGTCTAGTAAATCCCTGTTTCAGCGCCCACTCGGCGATTTCCGTGTGATAGCCTTTTTTGCTGCGGATCATTGGCGCGAGCAGGCAGACATCGCCTTTTTTCAATTCGGCGCGGATCACATTCTCGATGGCGGCGACCGATTGTTTTTCGACCGGCACCTGGCAGTCCGGGCAGTGGATCGTGCCGAGCTTTGAGTAGAGCAGTCGGATGAAGTTCCAGAGTTCGGTGACCGTTGCGACGGTGGATTTGCCGCCGCCTTGTGAGACGCGTTGTTCGATCGCGACCGTGGGTGGCAGGCCTTGAAGTTGATCGATCTCAGGGCGTTCGAGTTGTTCGGCGAATTGCCGCGCGTAGGCCGAGATCGAATCGAGGAAGCGGCGTTGGCCTTCGGCAAAAAGGATATCGAAGGCGAGCGTGGATTTTCCCGAGCCTGAAAGCCCGGATATCACTACGAACTGATCGCGCGGGATATCGAGCGAGAGGTTCTTGAGGTTGTGATGGCGCGCGCCGCGAAGCGTGATGGCGTTGGCGGATGATGGAAGGGCGCTTGGTTTGGCCGGCCTCGATCGTGGCGCGGCAACGGCGCTCTTTTTGCCGACTTTTTTCAATGCCTCTCGCAAGTAATTCGCCGTCGGGCTTTGGAGTTTAGCGATGTCTTCCGGTGTGCCTTCGGCGACGAGGCGTCCGCCATTCGCGCCGGCATCGGGTCCGAGGTCGATGATCCAATCGGCGCATTTGATCACATCGAGATTGTGTTCGATCACCAGCAGCGAGTGTCCGGCATCGACGAGTTTTTGAAACACGCCGAGCAGGCGCTCGATGTCGGAGAAGTGGAGACCGGTGGTTGGCTCGTCCAGAATGAGAAGCTTCGTGCCCTGCGAAGATGAGGGTGGATCCCCCAAAAGCTGGCAGAGCTTGAGCCGTTGCGATTCGCCTCCAGAAAGCGTGTTGAGCGCTTGGCCAAGTTTCAGGTAGCCGAGGCCAACCTCGACGAGCGGAGCGAGCGCCGCGTGGATTTTTTTGATCAGCCTCGCTTCGACCGTTGGGGTTTCGGGTGTAAGGGCAAATGCCTCGGGGATTTCGGCGGCCGTGAGCTCGAGCACATCGGCGATGGAGCGGCCGCGGTAGGTGAACTCGAGCGTCGATGATTTGTAGCGGCGGCCATTGCAGGCGGGACAGGTCACTTGGATGTCGGCGAGGAATTGCATTTCCACTTGCTCGCTGCCAGTGCCCGAGCAGCGGTCGCAGCGTCCGTCGCCGGAATTGAATGAGAAAAATCCACCCTGCAGGCCGCGGGCGCGGGCCTCATCGGTCATCGTGAAAAGCTGGCGGATCGGCTCGAAGGCGCCAAGGATCAGCGCCGGTGTTGAGCGCGGCGTGCGGGCTAGCGGCGATTGATCGACGAGCGCGATGCCCGATAAGTACTGTGTTCCTAGTA
>JBIKIK010000042.1:0-9691 GCA_044361655.1 Luteolibacter sp.
GAAAGACGCTACGCAGCAACCGAAATCAAATGCGAAGCAGGAAAATTTTTCGTGCTTCGCACTTGGATAAAAATTTCGCTCAAGCCGTCGCGCCAACCGCTCCGGGGATCGGACCATCATCATCGGTCTGACCACTTTCGTTGGTTTTGCGTTCGGATTTTTTCGCGAGCTTTTCGGGCACCGGCGGTGGCTTGGGAGCCGATGGCGGATCCTTCATTTCACCGTGCTCGATCAAATCCTTGAGGTGGTTTGCATCGAGCGTTTCATACTCAAGCAAGGCATTGGCGATCAGCTCCACCTTGTCACGATTTTCGGTGAGCACGCGGGTGGCGGTATCGAAGGCTTCGTCGATGAAGCGCTTGATCTCCGAATCGATGACGCGCGAGGTTTCCTCCGAGTAATTGGCACGGCGGGTGGCCATGTCGCGGGCGAGGAAAACCGGGCCATCGCCTTCGCCGTACTCGACCATGCCGAGTTTGTCGCTCATGCCCCACTCGCAGACCATGTGGCGCGCGAGTGATGTTGCTTGGCGGATGTCACCCGATGCACCGTTTGAAACATCATCGCTGTGGAATGCCTCGGCGATGCGGCCACCCATCGTGACGATGAGGTTGGCCAGAGCTTCTTTTTTCTGCGTCGAGTATTTGTCACCTTCCGGCAGGTACATCGTCGCGCCGAGGTAGGGCCCGCGCGGGATGATCGTGACCTTGTGCAGCGGGTTGGTGTGCGGCAGCACCATGTTGAGGTAAGCGTGACCAGCTTCGTGCCAGGCAGTTCCGACTTTCTCTTTGTCCGACATGGCCAAGCTACGGCGCTCGCGGCCCCAGCGGACTTTGTCGCGAGCTTCTTCGAGCTCGTCGAGCGTCACTGCGGTGAGCCCACGGCGGGCAGCAAGCAGGGCTGACTCGTTGACGAGGTTGGCGAGCTCCGCGCCGGAGAATCCGGGGGTGCCGCGGGCAACCTTCGCGAGATCGACATTCGCGGCGAGTTTGATCTTTTTGACATGCACACGAAGTATCTCCTCGCGGCCATTCACATCGGGCAAATTGATCGTGACTTGGCGGTCGAAACGGCCCGGACGAAGCAGTGCGGGATCGAGCACATCCGGGCGGTTGGTGGCGGCGATGATGATCACGCCTTCTTGGGTGTCGAAGCCGTCCATCTCGACAAGCAACTGGTTGAGTGTCTGCTCGCGTTCGTCGTGGCCACCACCCATGCCGTGACCGCGATGTCTGCCGACCGCATCGATCTCATCGATGAAAATCAGGCAGGGCGCGTGCTTTTTGCCTTGTTCAAACATGTCGCGAACACGCGAGGCACCGACGCCGACAAACATTTCGACGAAGTCCGATCCGGAGATAGAGAAAAACGGCACATCCGCCTCACCGGCAATTGCGCGGGCCAGCAAGGTCTTGCCGGTACCCGGCGAACCCACCATCAGCACGCCCTTTGGAATTGATCCACCGAGCTTCTGAAACTTGCGAGGGTCCTTGAGGAAGTCGACGATTTCAAACAGCTCTTCTTTCGCCTCCTGAATGCCGGCGACATCCTTGAAGGTCACCTTGTTGCGATCCATCGAGAGCAAGCGTGCCTTGCTTTTGCCAAACGACATCGCACCACGGCCTGCCGATTTCATTTGCTGGCGGAAAAGGAAAAACAGCACGCCGATCACCAACAAGAACGGAAGGAAAGTGAAGAGGGCATTTTTAAGATAGTCCGTCGTGCGGTTGTAAGTGGCCTTGCTCTGCACAAGAGCCTTGAGGTCATCCGCCAAAATCGGAATGGAAACCGTCACCGAAAACGGCGTGGCTTCGAGCGCCTTGCCGCTGGCGTCCACCGGCGGGACCATGTTGGTGATCACCTCGCGGGTGCCGACCACCACCGCTTCACGACTGTCGGTCTTGGCAAGAATACGCAGCGGGTTTTCAAGATCATTCACTTGGATTTCACCAAGGGCCTTGGCCTTGCGCAGGTCGGCGATCGAAATCGTTTGCACCGCATCACCACCCGGCTCGGTAGCTCCGGCGGCAAGCGTCTCCATGCGAATCTCCTCACCAAGGATCTGCTGCATTTGCTTGCCCTGAAGATCGAGGTTCAGCACCACGCGGAAGTTTGAACGCTGCTTGACCGGCTCTTTTGGCATCTGGAGCGCGGGCGCTTCCCAGCCGGTGATCGAGGCGTCGTAGGCCGTGTCGGTGGTCACGACCTTGAGCGGACGCTTGGCATCGTCGGTGATGATGCGGCCTTGATCCCATGCCTGCCTGAACTGCGAATAGCTCAAGGTGCGCGCGGTTTGCGACATGTTGGGACCAAACAAGGCGAGGCCAAAAACCGCCGCAGCGCCAAGTGCGAGAATGAAGAAACGCCAGTTGAAACCGTTGGCATCACCCGTGGGGCGGTTCGGTGGAGCGGGCGGCGGGGTCGAATTCGGTGAATCGGACATGATGGGATGGAGGGCGGGTGTCCAAGCCGTGGTGATTCACATTAGCGCGAGCCCCATGCGGCCTGACAGCGGTGAACCATAGCCCATGACCACCAAATGCAAACCCCTTTTTTGACCGCTCTTGCCGCCGGGTCCCCACTCTGCCTAAATCATCTCCGTGAATATCCACGCGCTGTTCAAGCACCCACGCATTGCCAACCTCGGCAGATGGCGCGTGTTTCGCTGGCTCAGATCGATCCCCGGCATCGGCCGCATCCGCGCGCTGCGGCCCGGCGTTGATGCCCAGGTCGGCGCGCTGGTCGATGCCTTTGCAGCCTTTGCCACGCTCGACGGCGAGCTCAACGCATTCGAGGCGGATCTGATCCTCGACATGCTGCGCAACGCATTTCCGGAGGTCGACCACGGCTGGCTTGCGCGCCGCCTGCAACGCGCGGTGGCCAACCCGAGGCCTTTGCAAAATCTCGCGACCGAACTTCGCGACGGCTATGACGAGGCATCAAAGCTCGCTCTCGGCCTGCAACTTTACACGCTCGTCGATGCGGCCGGACGCTCGGACCGCAACCGTGCGAGCTTTGAAATTTTCATGCGCCGCCTCGGCCGCCCCGAGCTTGGCACCTCCATCCTTCGCGAAATGCGCGGCGATGGCGAGAGTCCTGCCAGCGATGAGCTGCCCTTCGAGCGCTTGATCTTTGGCGTGAATGGCGCCGATGTCGTTCTGCCACCTGCGGCATCGAGTCACGAATTCCGCGTCTATCGTGCCGATGACCTCATCCTCGTACGCAACACCGGCCCCGAGCCATTGTGGATCCGCGGACGCTCGGTGGAATCCGGCTCATTTCTGCGGATGCGCGAACGCCAAACGCTGGTGGTTCCGGGCTGGACCCTCAGTTTCGAAGACCTGCTGTTTTTTCTCGATGTGAAACGCACCGGCAACGCGCCGGCAATCTACATCGAACCCGGCGAAAACGGCATCATCGCCGAACGCACTCGCAGCCGTCAGAGCGAACTCCGCGTGCGCTTCGGGCTCGAAGCAGAAGTCGAGGTTCTCAAAACCACCAAGTTGCGTGCCGCAAATCATGGCGTGCTGAAACTTGGTGACCGTGTCACATGCCTCAACCACGAACGCCTCACCGACGAATCGGGCTTCAGCCTCTCGATCAACGACCTTCGCCGCAGCGCCACGCAATCAGCCCGCCGGTTTCGACTCGCCGGCGACCGGCAGGAGTATTTGGTATCGAATGACGCATCGACCCTTTCCAGCGGCGATCTCCTCCTCGGTCCGAAACTTTCGCCCAAGGCTGTTCTGTTCATCCGCTACGATCCGCAGCGACAGGAAGGCGAAGTACAAATCCGCGAAAGCCACGGACCGATCCTTGTCGATGGCGTGCCGGTTCGCGCCTCGGCACCCCTGCGCGATGGATCATTGATCCGCCTATCCGGCAGTCAATCGGTGCGCTGCCGGTTTCGCGAAGGATTTCTCGATGAGGAAAGAACGCTCATCGAGTCACTGCAAGTCGAGGACCTGATCCATGACTTCGGACCCGATTCAAGAGCGCTCGACCATCTCAACTTCGAGGTGAAACGCGGCGAGATGCTTTGCATCATCGGACCCAGCGGCAGCGGCAAAAGCACGCTGCTCACAGTGCTCTCCGGTCAGCGCGAGCCCACCCGCGGTAATGTCCGCCTCAACGGCATCTCCCTCTACGAACGCCGCGAGGCACTTGTGCCCTTCATCGCGCACATGCCGCAGGAAGAAGCGCTCAACCCGCAACTCACCGTGCGCGAGCACCTGCGCCACGCGGTCACGATCCGCCGCCCCGCCCTCTCGCTGGCGGAACACGAGCGCCGAGTCGATAGCATGCTTGCCGAGCTGGGCCTGCAATCGATCGCCCGACGCCGCGTCGGATCGCCCGGCGAAAAAACCATCTCCGGCGGCGAACGCAGCCGACTCAACCTCGGCATCGATCTCGGCAGCCGCGCCGAGGTGTTTCTTTTCGACGAACCAATCTCCGGGCTCTCCTCAAAAGACTCGGAGCATGTTGCCGAAACACTTCGTTCGCTGGCTCGCGAAAAAATCGTCATTGCCTCGCTGCATCGTCCGGGCGCCCAAGTGCTCAGGCTATTCGACAAGGTCCTCTTGCTCGATGCCGGAGGTCGCCTCGCATTTTTCGGCACGCCTGCCAGCATGGTCGGATACTTTCGCGCCGCCTGCGAGGAACTCGCGATCGTGCATCCGGCGGTAACCTCAAAATCACCGCTCGGTACCGACTTTGTTTTCGATGTGCTCGAAACCCCGCTCAGCAGCATCGGCGGTGGCACAAGCACCGGTGCGGCAAGACGCTTCCCGCCATCGTTTTGGCAGGAGCGCTTTGAAAGCGTCGACCTGATGCAGTCGCTGCAATCAAGCCCCGGCCCAATCTCGCTGCTGGGCGAAGCGACGCCCGACCGCCCCCTGCCCCTGCCGCCCAAACCCGCGCGCCGCATTCACGCGGTGATCGCCGTTTTTGCGACGCATTTCATACGCTCGTTTCTCTCAAAACTCCGCAACCGCGGCACCATTTACAGCACTTGCCTCGAAGCGCCCCTGCTCGCGGCACTGATCGCCAACACGCTTCGTTCCTCACCGCGTGGCAGTTATGAATTTGCGACCGCGTTGCACATCCCCGCCTATCTTTTCCTCAGCGCCACGGTCGCGATGTTCCTCGGTCTCACCAACTCGGCCACCGAGGTCTTGCGCGACCGCTCGATACTCCGCCGCGAGCGCAACTGCCAACCCGGTGCCGCATCCTATGTCATCGCAAAATTCGTCGCGCTCGCAATCGTCGCAGCGGTCCAATGCTTTGTTTACCTGCTCGTCGGCAACCACTTCCTCGAAATCGAAGGCATGCTTTTCCACCAGTGGCAGTGGATGACCCTTACCGCATGGACCGGCACCGCGATGGCTTTGGTGATTTCATCGATCGTTACCACCGAGCGAGCCGCCCTCACCTGCGTGCCACTTTTGCTGGTACCGCAGATGCTTCTAGCCGGTGCCTTGGTCTCCTATCGCGAGATGAATCACGGCCTTTTTTCCGAGGCAAAACAAATTCGCGAACGCGGCGGCATCCCGGTGCCGGCACACTTCATGCCGCTGCGCTATGCCTATGAAGGTATGATCGTTTCGCAAGCGGTGAGCAATCCCTTCGAGCTCGAACGCCTGCGCCTCCAGCACCGCATCGACGATGTCCGCAAAGAACCAAGGGACCTAAGCACGCGCGAAACGGAGTCCTTCGAACTCGCCAAGGAAGGCCTGCGCCGATTGCTAGCATCCGGCGCAACCAACAAAGACGAAGCCGCCGATCTCATCACCCGCATCCGCCGTATTGCCACCACCGGCAAACGCATCGAGGTCGAGACGATGAAGGTATGGCCCGATGATGACAAGGACGCCCGCCCGGCATCCGAATTCTTCGTCAACGAACGCATCGACCTGCTGATCCGCGAAGCCGAGTCCTTCCGCAACGATTACCGCGACAAAGACTACCGCATCATTTTCCACGCGCTCAAAAAACCGCTGCCATGGGCCGGCGAGAAAAAATCCACTGCCAATGGCGATGTCGACGACTCGAGCGAAATCGACACACGCTACTTCTGCGCGATCTTTCTCTTCTCGGTCATCGCCCTCTGTGGCGTGATCTCAACGGTCGTGATCTCACGGCAAAACCGCGCGACGAGATAAGGGGGATTGAAGATCGTGGATCGCGGATTGTAGATCGCAGATGGTTCCGCTTCTGCTTCACTTCCGTCTTCTTGAAACTGAGAATTGAACCTTGAAACTACTTTCACCCCCCCCCAATCTCAAGAATCAAAGCGCTGCATGGCGGCATGTCGGGTAGTGGCAAACCATCGATTTCAAGCTGACCCGGTGCAATGCTGCCGGACCAATCCGAATCAAGCTGATCGGTGAACTTCCAATTCGCATCACCGCTTCGCCCGACAAAATTGCGGGCATCTTCGAGAATGCGAACACTGGCGCCACGGATCGTATCGCTGCCATGAAAGTTGGCCACCACCAGCGAAGCCCGACCACTCTCGCGGTCGCTGCGCAAAAAGGCGTATAGCCAATGACCTGACGCCGACTCATCGCCGATGCGGCCAAACCTCGGATTATCCTTGTTGGCGTGATTCAACCCATAAAATTCACCGGCGGTGAATGCCTTGTCCTGCGTCGCACGCAGCAACTTGGAGTACCACTGGCGCATCGCCACCTGTTCGGGGCTCAAACGGCCACCATCAAATTTCCCGTCGTTCACCCACTTGGTGAATTCCGGCATCGACCAATAATCAAAGATGCTCGTCCGCGCATCATCGCCACCGAATCCCTCGGCGCCATCCGCCGGTTCGCCGACTTCCTGGCCGTTGTACATCATGATCGGCCCGCGACCGAGTGTGTACAACACGGCGGAAACCGGCCGACCCACCTTCATCCCAAGACCACCCCATTCCTTCGATGAGGCAAGCCTCACTTCGTCGTGGTTCTCACCATAACGCAGCGATTTGTGAAATCGCCCGCCAGTAAATGTGAGCGGATCAAGGTCGTTCGCCCATTTGCCAGAATCATAAAGCCCCTCGAGCACATCGTAGGACGGATCGTCGTAAACCGCATCGAAACCAGCATTCAACAACTCGTCCAAGACATGACCGTCGGTCAGCTTGGCTGGATCATTGTCATACGCCTCGGCCGCAAAAAACACCCCGCTGGAACGACCGCGGCAACGCGTCACGACCCAACGCCAGAACTCCATCGGCACCATGTGCGCCATGTCGACGCGAAATCCATCGATGCCCATCTCCTGCCAGTAGGCGAGCACCGCATCCATCGTGCGCCAGGTCTTGGGTACTTGCTCTGGGCTGGCATCCGCCCCTGGCAAATGCGCAGTGAAACGTCCCTGCGTGAAGTCATGCCCATAGTTCAGCTTCACGGTTTCGTACCAGTCATTGATCGATGGCGACCACGAAATGACATTGTTTCCCGTGACCCTTCCAAATTCCCTTTCAAGGTCAAACAAACCATCACAGCCCGGCTTGCCTTCGGTGGGCAATTTCAGCGGAGCTCCACCGCCCGGATGATCCGGCTGCAGGTAATAAAAGTGATTGTCGCGATCGTAAAAAACATCGCGACGGTCATCCGCTCCAAACGAATGTTCGGGCCTCACATCGGAGCTGTAGGATCGCGCGACATGGTTCGGCACGAAGTCGATGATCACCTTGAATCCATGCTTGCGGCAGCGCTCGAGCAGGCTTTTGAACTCATCCATCCGCTTCTCGGGATCCATCGCGTAGTCCGGGCAGACATCGAAGTAGTCCTTGATCGCATAGGGGCTGCCCGCAACACCCTTGAGAATATCGGCATCATCCGCCGGGCGGTTCAGGTAGGCAGTCCCGCTGGCCTGCTCGAGCACGCCGGTGAGCCAAATGTGCGTAAAGCCCATTGCGGCGATCGATTCGAGCGCAGCGTCATTGATCTGTGCAAATTTCCCGCAACCGTTTTCGGCCATCGTGCCGCCGGGTTTGCGGGTCTCGTTGGTGTTGCCAAAGGTCCGCACGAGAAGCTGGTAAATGACCGGACGCTTTGTTTCGTCACAGTTTGCCAGCGGACTCATGCCAAGAAACAAAACACCAATTGCAAGATACTGCCAAGACATGGTTACGCGGCCCTTGTGGATTTGGAGGCGGAATCATCCTTCACAGCCAACGTGAAGACCGCGGCAATGAGCATGCAGATGCCACCGATGACGACGGCATTGAGGCGGCTGAAGTCTTCAAATTTCTCCATCACGCGGCTCAGCACGATCGCGACAAGGATCTGCGGAATGACGATGAAGAAGTTGAAAATTCCCATGTAGACCCCCATGCGGTTTTCGGGCAAGGCGTTGGAAAGCATCGCGTAGGGCATGGAAAGGATCGAGGCCCAGGCGATGCCGATGCCGGTGAAGCAGACCCATTGCAGGATCATCGGATCGCGCACCACGCCGACCGCCGCAAGCCCGAGGCCCCCAGCAAGCAGTGAGAAAAAGTGGATCCACTTGGCAGAAAAGATTCGACCGAGCCACAGCAAGGCCATCGCGAAAAGAAATGCGACGAGGTTGTAGACCGCGAAGCAGTTGTTGGCGAGGTCGATGCCGTCCTTGTAAAGCTTCGAGCCGGTGTCCTCCGCGCCCATGATGTTGCGGGCAACTGCGACGCTGAAGAAAATCCACATGCAGAACAATCCCATCCAGGTGAAGAACTGCACGAATGCCAGCTGTTTCATGCGACTGGGCATGTGCTTGAGGGCATCGATGATCTCACCCACGCCGCTCTTTTCCTTCTTCGGCTCATCAGCCGCTGGCGGATGCTCCTTGGTCGTGAAAACTGTCCACAGAACAGAAAGTAAAAAGACAATCGCTCCAACCGTGAAGGCGATGTGCACGGTCTGGGGAATGGCCTGACCCACTCCCGTGTCGGCACTCACGCCGCAGTAGTCGCGCAAGAATCCGGGCAGTTTCGAAGCGATCACTGCACCTGCACCGATGAAGACCGATTGCATCGCAAAACCCACGGTGCGTTGCTTCTCTGGCAAGAGATCCGCCACAAACGCACGAAAGGGCTCCATGCTCACATTCACCGACGCGTCGAGGATCCACAGAAGTCCGGCCGCCATCCACAAAGTCCCGGAGTGCGGCATGAATAGCAACGCGAGCGAAGAAAAGATCGCACCGATGAGAAAATACGGCCGGCGACGACCCCAGAACGGATGCCAGGTACGGTCGCTCATTGCACCGATCAGCGGTTGCACGATGAGACCGGTCAGCGGCGCGGCGAGCCACAACAGCGGCAGCTCGTTTTCCTTGGCGCCAAGGTATTCATAGATCGAGGACATGTTGCCCATCTGAAGACCCCAGCCGAATTGGATCCCGAAGAATCCAAAGGACATGTTCCAGATCTGCCAAAATGAGAGTCGAGGTTTATCGGTCATGATGTGAATGGGTTGTTGCGCTAACAACCTACCACTCACCCCCTGCGTCACCGCAAGCCCTCACGCGCGATTCGAAAAATTTGGCGGATTTCGTTAAACCTCCGGCCGATCGCAACATCCATCTACCCCCTTTGCCCGGGCCTTCTCCTCCTTCACCGCGGCCAGCCCGTCGTAAACGGCAAACAGCAGCGTGAAAAGGGTCAAGCAGGCACAAGCACCCCACCACAACAAAAACACCATCGGCCCCGACG
>JBIKIK010000222.1:0-2705 GCA_044361655.1 Luteolibacter sp.
CGACTGCACGCGGATCGGATTCAGGCCACCAAGGCCGACATTTCCGACCTTCACCTCGCGGGTCAAACGGCGTTGGTAGTGGAGCAGGTCCGGGCAGTAGCTCAGGGGCGCGGGTGGATTCATTGCAGGGGGAGCTATAAGCCAGAAATTCGCCTTCGGCAACGCCGCCTTGCAGTAGTTATCGACCGCTCCCGCGTCATGCCGCCGCATTGACACGCGAGGCACCCGCCGCCATCGTCCGCGCATGCCGCCCGCATCGTCGCAACCATCCTCAAACAGGAAGGTTCCGGCATTCACGATCGCCCTTTGCGGCCTCGCGCTGATGGCGATCGCGCAGCTGCTTGTTGCCGGCATGGCCTTGGCAACGCGCTTCGAGGAATCGCGAAAGGTCAAAATCGTCGAAAAGACCGTGGCCAAGCCGGTGATCGTGCGAGTGCCCGATGCCACGCTGGCCAAGCCGCCAGTCGCCGCGGTCGCGCAGGCTCCCGCTACCCCACCGCCCGCGCTACCGATTGCACCGGAGACCCCACGCCGGCCCGACCCCACCCCCGTGCGCGAGCCGGAAATCGCAGATCCACGCGCCGAAAAACTTTTCCGCGAGGCCCGTGAAGCACGCGTCGCTGGCGACATGGGCAAGGCGATCGTCAAGCTCGAGGAAGCCGCTAGCCACTCGCCCGAAAGCCCGAACATCCGCTACGAACTCGGCCTCGTTCACGAGCAAATGGGGGTCTACGACATCGCGACCTTGCATTACCAAAAGATCTTCGAAATGGGCATTTCCCAAGCGGGAAAATACTACGATCTCGCCGCCAGAAAGTTGCGCGACGGCTTCGACAAGCCCGATGCCATGCTCGGCAAACTCTCGCTCGGCCGCGTGCGGATTTTCAAAAATTCGAACTATGAAAATGGCGAGCAGGTCGTTCTTACCATCCCGGTGCAAAAGGCTCCCACCGAGGAAATCGACATCGCCGAGCTCGCGGTCTCTGTCGTGTTTTTCAACCGCAACTCAAAAGGCGACATCGTCCAGCTCGAGGACAACTCATGGGTCAACCAGATCTGGACCACCCTGCCCTTCGATTGGGTCGGCGGCGAAGAATCGCTGCGCATGATCTACAACATTCCCAAGCCCGGCGATGGGGTCGATCCGCTCTTTGGTTCGGTGAGCTACTACGGCCAGACGGTTTCGCTTATCTATAAAGGCGAGACCATGGCGGTGCAGGCCTGGCCGAGCGATCTCTACGCGCGAATGCCTCGGGGCGGTCCGGGCGATGGCGGATCGATGCAGCCGGAATTCCAAGACTCCCTGCCGCCCGATTTCAACCCCGACGCCCCTCTCCTGCCCCCGCTGCCGGAAAATTGAGACGAGAAACAATCCCACCCTTTACAAGCTGCGGATTCCCTGCCACACACCGCCCAATTTAGCCGCCAACGCAAGGCCGCCCACCCGCACCCACCATGCCCAAAGATACCTCGATCCGCAAAATTCTCGTCATCGGCTCCGGCCCGATCGTCATCGGCCAAGGCTGTGAGTTCGACTACTCCGGCGTCCAAGCCTGCAAGGCGCTCAAGGAAGAGGGCTACGAAGTCGTTTTGGTGAACTCCAATCCGGCAACGATCATGACCGATCCGGAGTTTGCCCACCGCACTTACATCGAGCCGATCACGCCGGAAGTGGTGGAAAAAATCATCATCCGCGAGAAGCCCGATGCCTTGCTGCCAACTCTCGGCGGCCAGACCGCGCTCAACACCTCGATGTCGCTCTTCAAGTCCGGCACGCTCGACAAGCACAAGGTGCGCATGATCGGCGCCAATGCCGACGCCATCGACAAGGGCGAAGACCGCCAGCGTTTCAAGGAGGCGATGCTCAAGATCGGCCTCGACCTGCCACTTTCGGGCACCGCCCACACGATGGAAGAAGCGCGCAAGGTGGCTGAAGAAATCGGCCGCTTCCCACTGATCATCCGCCCGGCCTTCACGCTTGGCGGACAAGGCGGCGGCATCGCTTACAACCGCGAGGAGTTTGAGGAAATCATCACCCGCGGCCTCGACCTCTCACCGGTTTCCGAAGTCCTCATCGAGGAATCATTGCTCGGTTGGAAGGAATTCGAAATGGAGGTCATGCGCGACCGCAAGGACAACTGCGTGGTGATCTGCTCGATCGAAAATCTCGATCCGATGGGCGTGCACACCGGCGACTCGATCACTGTCGCGCCGATCCAAACACTCACCGATCGCGAGTATCAAATCATGCGCGACGCGTCGTTTGCGGTCATCCGCGAAATCGGCGTCGAGACCGGCGGCTCAAACATCCAGTTTGCAACCGACCCGAAAACCGGACGCATGATCGTCATCGAGATGAACCCGCGCGTTTCCCGCTCGTCGGCGCTCGCCTCGAAGGCCACCGGATTCCCGATCGCGAAAATCGCCGCGAAGCTAGCTGTCGGCTACACGCTCGACGAACTGCCCAACGACATCACGCGCGAAACACCCGCTTCGTTCGAACCGACCATCGATTACGTGGTCACCAAGATTCCGCGATTCACATTCGAAAAATTCCCCACCGCCAACCCGGTGCTCACGACCTCGATGAAGTCAGTCGGCGAAGCGATGGCCATCGGCCGCACCTTCAAGGAAAGCATGCAGAAGTGCCTGCGCTCGTTGGAAACCGGCCGCTGGGGCTTCGGCTTCGACAGCAAAGAGCCACA
>JBIKIK010000043.1:0-9621 GCA_044361655.1 Luteolibacter sp.
ATTACACCGCGGCCGTATGGAAAAACGGCGAGAAAATTTCAGCCCCACGCATCACGGTGCGCCTCAACGGAGTGGTGATCCATCGCGACGAACCCATCCCGCACGCGACAGCCCATGCCTTTGATCAACGCCTCAACGAACCGCGCGAGGAAGGGCCGCTCAAGCTGCAGGACCACGGCAACGCGATCCAGTACCGCAACATCTGGATCATGCCTGCCGCTCAGTGAGCCCTTTCGGCACCCCTCAAAATCAGCCGACCTTGGCGGAAGTATTCGACGCCCGACCAAATGGTCAGCAATGCTGCGGGAATGCATGCAACGCTTGGGGTAAACAGTGGCACTCGCAGCATCACCCAACCGAGCGCAAACATTTGCAGCACCGTGCAAAGCTTGCTCGTCCAGTGCGGCGCCATCGCGACATGCCGGTGCTTTGACCAAAGCACGCAGATGCCGCCGAGAATTACCACTTCGCGCAAAAACACCAACGCCACATACCAGAGCGGCAATCGCCACCCGGCTTCACCCCAATCAAACGCACCCGCCATCAGCACACCGGTGAGCATGAGGCCCTTGTCGGCGATGGGGTCGATGAAGGCACCGAAATCGGATTTCTGATTGAAATGCCGAGCGATCCAACCATCGACACCATCACTCGCGGCGGCGACGATAAAAACCGCCAAGGCCCACCAGCGCAGTGATTCGTTCGCTTCGCCCGCGGTCACCGATTGACCATAGCGCCAAGCGAGCATCACAAACACCGGGATCAGCACGATCCGGCTGACGGTGATTTTGCTGGCAAGCGTCATTACCCCACTCAAGCACGATCCGGCCGCATGTGAAATGACAAATTCGCGCACATCGTTTGGCCGCAAGGCCCTGTTTGCAATGGCTTATGCACCCTTCACGGCATCGATGATGATCCGATGAATGTCCTCGGCGCACTGCACCGCAGAGCCGGCGCCGATCAGCACTGGGCGTTCGTCGGCAGGCACCTTGTCGCGCCCGTGCGAGCCTTTCACGCATGTGGCATCGAGCGGGATCACATCGAGCAAAGCCCGCAGGCCGAGTTTTTTCTTCAGCAGAAATGCGGCGATTTTGAGTTTTGGAAAATGCAGCTTCGGGTCCATGAAAAGTTCGCAGGGGTCGTAGCCCGGCTTGCGGTGGATGTCGATGGTGCGAGCGTAGTCGGGTGCCACTTCATCATCATTCCAAAAGTAATAAGTGAACCACGCATCGGGTTCGGCGACCGCGATCAAGTCCCCTGCCCGTTCGGCGGCCACACCATCACCCCAGAGTTCGCGCGGCAACCTCACCTCATCGATGCCCGGCGTTTGATCGAGCATGGCACGCACTTCATCGCGGATGCTTGGATCGTTTACATAAACATGCGCGACTTGGTGATCGGCGATCGCAAAGGCACGCGAGCCACCGCAGTCGAGAGTTTCGCGGCCGAGTTCATTTTTGAGCGAGAGCCAACCTTTTTGCCGAAACAATCGGTTCAGATGCACCGGCCGGCTCACCGGTGAAATGCCGTACTCGGAGAGCACGATCACGCGCACGCCCCGAGCTTGATAGAATGCGATCAGATCGCTCGCGCCGCGGTCGATTTGTTGCAATTCGGCGGGGATCTCCGGCGCGTGCGGGCCAAGCTTTTGCAGCGAATAATCCAGATGTGGCAGGTAGACTAAGCTCAGCGTTGGCGAATGTTTTTCTTCGATCCACTTCGCGGATGAGGCGATCCATTCGGATGACGCGATGCCCGCGGCCGGCCCCCAAAACGAGGGAAACGGAAACGCGCCGAGCTCGCGTTTGAGTTCGTCGCGCAGCAGCATCGGCTGCGTGTGAATGTCGAAGACCTTGCGTCCGTCGGCCGGATAGAGCGGCCTTGGCGTGATGGAGAAATCCACCGCCGCGTGCATGTTGTACCACCAGAAAAGTTTCGCGCAGGTGAAGCCCGGGACTTCGCGGCGCAGGCGGTCCCAAATTTTTTCGCCGCGCACGATGTGGTTGCTTTGTTTCCAAAACCGCGGCTCGGCCGATTCGCGATCGTACCAGCCATTGGCCACGATGCCGTGTACGCCGACTGTTTCGCCGGTCGTGATGGCGGACTGCGCGGTGCAGGTCACGGCAGGAAATGCCGGCGCATAGGATTGGATCCCGTGCTCGCGGGCAAACGCCGCAAGGCCCGGCGTGTGAACGCCGAGCAGCGACTCGGAAAGACCGACAATATTGAGAACGGCGACTCGCATGGTGCGGGATGCGCGCGAAACTTTGCGCCATGCGCGGCCAACAAGCAAGCGGCCCAGCGCAGCGGACCGGAAGCACCTTGCATGGGCGCGCTCACTTTTCCGGTTTGACCCGATGGCGACCGCTGGTAGCCTTGGTCCGTGAACCACCTCCCCAACGGCAATCTCCTGCGCCCCCTGCTTCTAGGGTTGGCCGCCCGTTGACTTTTTCCTGCTTCACATTTCGTCTCCGGCCCGCCCATCCTCTTGGCGATTTCCCGGTCCGTTTTTCCAACCGAATTTTTCCCATCACCCGATCCCCATGCAACCTGCCTCGCTCAAAAAATACCGGCCCTTTCCGCCGATCCACCTGCCCGACCGCACCTGGCCGGACAAGGTGATCGATTGTGCCCCGGAGTGGTGCTCGGTCGACCTTCGCGATGGCAACCAGGCTCTGCCGCAGCCGATGTCGGTTGATGAAAAACTCGAGTTCTTCGACCTGCTCGTCGGTGTGGGCTTCAAACAAATCGAAGTCGGCTTCCCATCCGCCGCCGATACGGAATTCAATTTCCTGCGCCGCCTCATCGATGAAAACCGCATCCCCGACGATGTCACCATCCAGGTGCTGGTGCAGACCCGCGACCACCTGATCCGCAAGACCTTTGATGCGATCAATGGCGCCAAGCGCGCGATCGTGCACATTTACAACTCGACCTCGCCACTGCAGCGCCGCGTCACTTTTGGCGATGCTACCCGCGAATCGATCCGCGACATCGCGCTCGAAGGCGCGAGCCTCGTGAAAGAACTCGTCCCGACCATTCCGAACACCGAGGTGGTCCTGCAGTACTCGCCCGAATCGTTCTCCGACACCGAACTCGACTTCGCACTCGAATGCTGCGCGGGCGTGATCGAAATCTGGCAACCGACACCGGAGAAAAAAATGATCATCAACCTGCCGGACACCGTGCAGTGGGCCACTCCCAACATCCATGCCGACATGATCGAATGGATGAGCCGCCACCTGCCGCGCCGCGATTCGGTGATCGTCTCGCTGCACACGCACAATGACCGCGGCACTGGCGTCGCTGCCACCGAGCTTGGCCTGATGGCCGGCGCCGACCGCGTCGAAGGCACACTCTTCGGCAATGGCGAACGCACCGGCAACCTCGATATCGTCACGGTGGCTCTCAACATGAACAGCCATGGCATCGCCACCGGCCTTGATTTCTCGAACCTTTCGACGATCCGCGCCGTCTATGAGCGGGTCACGCGCCTGCCAGTGCCGGAGCGTCAACCCTATGCCGGCGAGCTGGTCTTCACCGCGTTCTCCGGCTCGCATCAGGACGCGATCAAAAAAGGCCTCGACCGCCGCGCGCGCGAAGTTGCCAAGGATCCCCACATCCCTTGGGGCGTGCCCTATCTCACCATCGACCCGCAAGACATCGGCCGATCGTACGAAGCGATCATCCGCATCAACTCCCAATCGGGCAAAGGCGGCGTCGCCTATGTGCTCGACCGCGAACACGGCTTCGATCTGCCGAAAACCATGCACCCGCAGGTCGGCAAACGCATCTATGATCTCGCCGACGAACTCGGCCGCGAGCTGTCGCTCGATGAAATCCGCGAGGCCTTCCTCCGCGAATTCGTCAATGTTTCCAGCCCGCTCGATGTCACCGACTACGAGCTCGTCCACCATGTCGGCGAGCGCGGGCAAGTGCAATGTACTACAACCATCGTACTTGATGGCGAGTCGCGTCAGTGCGTCGGCACCGGGAACGGGCCGATCAATGCCTTCGTTCATGCGCTGGAAAACATCGGGCTCAAAAACTTCAAGGTCACCGACTACCGTTCACACGCCGTGCGCGGCGGCTCGGATGCCAGCGCCGCGGCTTATGTCCAGGTCCAGCACGAAGACGGCCGCCTACTCTGGGGCGCCGGCGTCGATCCATCGATCGAAATGGCCGGCCTCAAGGCCCTCGTCACTGCGTGGAACCTGCTGCGAAAAGAACAGTGAAGGTTTGCATGAGCCACAGGCAATCTGTAAAATTTTCCATCCGCATGAGAGACACCCTATTTGCCAAAATCGAATCCGCCACGGCGGCGCTGAAAAACAAAGCTCCGCTACCGGATTACGATCCATCGGCGCTGCATTCACCGCGCAAGCTCGAAGGCTCGGACCTTTGGGAAATTTTCTCGCGCAATTTCAAGGCGGTGAATGGCAAGGCGATGGACTCGGTCGATGAGCTTGCGGAGTTTCTCAAATCATCCGCGCAGACGCATGGCTACTGCGACCCCGCTTTGTTCGATGCGGTCGGCTCGAAGCTCGCCGCTGCAGGCCTGACCGTCGAGACGACCTACGACCGCGAGCGCTACGACGATTATCAATTTGGCGTCACTCGCGCGACCGGCGCGATCGCCGAGTCGGGCACGATCATCATCGACGACGACCGCACTTCGCACCGCCTCGCCGCGCTCTCGCCATGGGTGCATGTGGCGGTTTTGGAAAAATCCGAAATCCACCGCACCATTCCCGAGGCAATCGCCGCCTTTGGCGAAAGCCCGAACATCATCTGGTGCACCGGCCCATCGAAAACTGCCGATGTGGAGGGTATCCTGATCGAAGGGGTGCACGGCCCGGGCGAGCAAATTGCGTTGCTGGTTTGACTGCCCGATTGAATGAGGGCTGGCCCTCGAAAAAAATTTCTCAACTCAATTCCAACTCGAGATAGGCCTCGACCTCGCGAGTGGGGTCGTTGGCACGCATCAAGGCCTCGCCGATCAGCACGGCATTGGCACCAGCCTCAAGCACGCGCATCGCATCCTCAGGCGTCTTGATGCCGCTTTCGGAAACGAGCAAAACCTCATCAGGCACCTCCTCTGCCAGCGACTCGGTGGTGGCAAGATCCACCTCGAAGGTTTTCAAATTGCGGTTGTTGATGCCGATCAGATCGGCGCCAAGCTCAAGAGCCCGTTCCATTTCCGGAAGGTCGTGCACCTCGACGAGGACATCGAGCATCAGGGACTTCGCCTCGTCATACAGACGCCGCAAGTTGTCATCGTCGAGCGCCGCAACAATGAGCAGAATCGCATCGGCACCGGAGACCGCCGCTTCGTGGATCTGCACTTCGTGAATCGTGAAATCCTTGCGCAGCAGCGGCGCGTCGGAAAACCGCGAAATCTGCGTGAGATAACTCAGCGATCCTTGAAAGTATTTTTCATCGGTCAGAATCGAAAGGCATGATGCTCCACCGTCGAGATATCGCCGCGCCTGTCGCACGGGATCGAAATCCGGATCAATGAGCCCGACCGATGGCGAGGCCTTCTTCACCTCCGCAATGACCCCGAGGCGTGTCGGCCCGCGATCGATCGCGGCGCGAAAGCCCCCAAAATCATTTCGCTGCAGGGCGGCGCTGCGCAAATGGGCGGCCCGAGGCATCAGGGCCTCAATTTCAAGGCGCTTGGTGGCGATGATCTCTGCAAGCTTGTCGGACATGGCGTGCCCAAGGGAATCCCAGACTGCGCGGCAAAGGAACAGGGAAATTTTGCAAATTTTGACTTGCGGCCACCGGCAACCCGATGCAAAACCCCCCCACGCAATTTGCGTCGCGGGCGTAGCTCAGTGGTAGAGCGCCACCTTGCCAAGGTGGATGTCGTGAGTTCGAATCTCATCGCCCGCTCCATTTCCCACCATTTCGGAAATGACTCGAACCCGTCGGCACCCGCCGAAAAATTATCCGCCAATTTCTCGCTCTCATTCATGTTTGTCTGGTCGAAACTTTCCGCGGAGAAATGGCTCGATGCCTGGGAAGAACGCTTTGCCGGGAATCCGAATCTCGTCGTCGAATATGTGAAGGGCGGACGCTCGATACGCCTGCAGTTGTTCTGCGAAACCGAAGCCCAAGCCCAGGCAGTCGCAAAACAATTCGGCGGCAGCATCCGCAAGCTCGCCAAGGCCGACTGGCAAAAGCCCCCTGCCGCGCCCCGACCCATCAAAGTGCGTGATGCAATTCTGCTCACCGCCGAAACCGGCGTGCCTCAAATCAAGGCCCTGCGCAAAGCCCACCCGCAGCGCACAATCATCTCGATCCCGCCGGAAATGGCCTTCGGCACCGGCGACCATGTGACCACTTCGACCTGCCTGCGCATGCTCGTCGACATCGCACGCGAAAGAAAAAATTCCACATGGGCGGTCGCTGACCTCGGCGCAGGTACCGGCGTGCTCGCCATCGCCGCCAAACATCTCGGAGCCGGCGAAACCTTTGCCTGCGATTTTGATCCTTTCGCGGTTTCAGTTGCCCAGCGCAATGCCGAGCGCAACGGCACGCCCGACATCGTCATCAAGGAGCAGGATGTGCTGAAATGGAAACCGCGCGCAAAAGGCTACGATGTCGTGCTCGCCAACATTTTCTCCACCGTGCTCATTCAGGCATGGCCAGTGATCGCCAAATCGCTCGCCCGCAACGGCGACCTCGTCGTTTCCGGCATCCTCGCCACCCAGGCATGGGATGTCTTCAAAGCCGCCGCCGCCAACGGCCTCGGCTTTGCCTCGGTCGTCACCAAAGGCAAGTGGGTCACCGCCCGCGGAGGACACATGGCCGACCTAATCACCAAGGGAAATGCCCGTTGATCGGCCGACTGGCTTGATCTTTCTGCGGAAACCTTCAGCTTCTGTCGATTGACGCCATGCCCGGAACGCTACGCTTCGAAAATGTCACCAAACGCTTCGGCTCGTTCACCGCGGTCGATGATGTGACGCTCGAAATCGAGCATGGCAAAACCTTCTCGCTGCTCGGTCCCTCCGGTTGCGGCAAAACCACGCTCCTGCGCATGGCCGCAGGTTTCGAAGCGCCCGATCAAGGCCGCATTCTGCTCGACGGCCACGACATCACCGACCTCCCGCCGGAAAAACGCCCGCTCAACACGGTCTTCCAAAACTACGCGCTCTTCCCCCACCTGAACGTCCGCGAAAACATCGCCTTCGGCCTCAAGATCGCCAAGCTGCCAAAAGCCGACATCACACGCCAGGTCGACCGCATGCTCGAACTCGTCGACCTCGCGGATCACGCCGACAAAAAACCACACCTGCTCTCGGGCGGCCAAAAGCAACGTGTCGGCATCGCCCGCGCCCTCGCCAATCAACCCCGCGTCCTGCTGCTCGACGAACCACTCGCCGCACTCGACCTGAAACTTCGCCAACGCCTCCTCGTCGAGCTCGACGCGATCCACGACGAAGTCGGCATCACCTTCCTCTATGTCACCCACGACCAAGGCGAAGCGATGTCGATCTCCGACACAATCGCCGTCATGAACCGCGGCCGCATCGAACAAACCGGCAAGCCCGCCGAGATCTACGAGACTCCTCGTACTTCGTTTGTCGCCGCATTCATCGGCGATACGAATTTCTTCGAAGGACGCGTCACCGACTCGCTCAACGAAAGATTCTCGAAAGCCGACATCCCCGGGCTCGGCGCGATCATGATCGACAACGACAAACCCGTCCGCCCCGGCGATCGCATCCACCTCTCACTGCGCCCGGAAAAAATCATCCTCTCGCGCAACGAACCAAACCCCGGCACCTGGGACAACAGACTCCAAGGCACCATCGAGGATGTGATCTATTTCGGATCCCACACTCGCTACTGGGTCCGCTCGGGCGAATACCGCCTCTGCGCCGAACAACAACACCGCACCTTCCTCCTCGACGAAACCCCACCAAGCTGGAACGACCCGGTATGGCTGCGCTGGCACGCCAACGACGGATTCCTCCTCGAGCAATACCGCGAGGAAGATGAAAATCTCCTCACCCTCCCCGAGGACTGAAACTTTCATTCCCTCATGAACCTCCGCCTCATCGTTGGCCTCGGCAACCCCGGCCGCCAATACGAAGACACCCGCCACAATGTCGGCTTCATGATCCTCGACCGCCTCGCCGCCGAGTCGCAGACGCCATTTCAATCCGCCCCACGCTTCCAATCCCACCTCGCCCGCCTGCCCGATGCCGGCCCGTTGCTCGCCAAGCCACAAACCTTCATGAACCTCAGCGGCCGCGCGGTCCAAGCGATCCTCGCCTTTCACAAATGGACACCCGCCGAAATGCTGGTGGTCTACGACGATGCCGCCCTCCCGCTCGGTGCCCTCCGCTTCCGCGAAAAAGGCTCCGCCGGCGGCCACAACGGGATCAAATCGATCATCGAGCACCTCGGCACCCAAGAGTTCCCCCGCCTCAAGGTCGGCATCGGCGCCAGCCAACCCGACAACATGGTCGGCCATGTGCTCGGAAAATTTACCCCCGACGAACAAGCCGAACTGCAAAACACGCTTGCAATGGCCACAAAAGGCGTGCAGCTTGCGCGCTCCCAAGGTCTCGCCACCGCGGCGAACCGCTTCAACCAGTCCAAGCCAACCCCACCACCCCATGAGCCGCAAGTACCAGGGCCTGATCGTCCTTAACACCAAGTCCCTCGAAGGCAGCGTCGACGACCTCGTCGCATCGATCTCCAAAGAAATCGAAGCCGAAGGCGTCAAACTCGACAAAATCAGCCAACTCGGCCGCCGCCAGTTCGCTTACGAATCCCGCCACCTCGAGTCCGGCCACTATGTGAACTACACCTTCAACGGCAGCCCCGAGACGATCAGCAAAATCCAAAGCCGTCTGCGCCTCAACACCAGCGTGCACCTGCAGCACTTCCAACGGATCGCCTGATCCGTCCATGAAATTGTTCTCTTGAACAATTTTGCTTGCCCTCTCCCGCGCCATCGCCAACCCTTATCTCATTATGGCAAACCTCAATAAAGTCATGCTCATCGGGAACCTCACCCGTGATCCCGAACTCCGCCACACCCCACGCGGCACCGCGGTCGCCGAGCTCGGCCTCGCGATCAACCGCACCTGGACGGATGACCAAAAAGGCAAGCAAGAGGAAACCACCTTTGTCGATGTCACCCTCTGGGGCCGCCAGGCGGAAACCGTCCAGCAATACCTCACCAAAGGCAGCCCGATCTACATCGAAGGCCGACTCAACCTCGACACGTGGGACGACAAGACCACTGGTCAAAAACGCAGCAAACTCAAGGTGATCGGCGAGTCCTTCCAATTCCTCTCCGGCGGCAACAAAGGCGGCGGTGGCAGCCCCGCTCCCCGCAGCGCTCCCGATCGCTCCCACTCGGCCAGCGGCGCATCCGCCGCCCCCGCCGACGACTTCCAAGAAGAGGACGACATCCCCTTCTGATCGCGCGTCAACCGCATCTTCCATGGCAGGGACCTTTGTCCCAAAGGTCCGCTCCGCCAGGGCGACCCGTCTCTGCCGCGCCGGCAACACGGGACCGCGGGCATCCTGCCCGCCTCTTCCTCTTCCTCTTCTCCATTTCTGCTTTCTCCATTTCTGCTTTCTGCTTTT
>JBIKIK010000224.1:0-2677 GCA_044361655.1 Luteolibacter sp.
GAGGGATCGAAGGTCATGCCAAGGCCAAGACCCAATTCGACGAGCTTGTCCTTGATTTCGTTGAGCGACTTCTTGCCGAAGTTGCGGTACTTGAGCATCTCCGCCTCGGACTTCATCGCGAGCTGGCCCACGGAAGTGATGTTGGCGTTGTTGAGGCAGTTGGCGGCGCGCACCGAGAGCTCGATTTCGTTGACCGACATGTTGAGCAGCTTCTTGAGTGCGGCGTTTTCCTCGCTCGACTCGGCCGGAGCTTCTTCGAAGTCGACGGCGTTTTCGTCGTAGTTGACGAACACATCGAGGTGGTGGCGAAGGATCGCGGAGGCTTGCAGCAAAGCATCTTGCGGGGTGATGCGGCCATCGGTCCAGATGTCGAGAACCAACTTGTCGAAATCGGTCATCTGACCGACGCGGGTGGTTTCAACGGCGTACTTGACGCGAGTGACGGGCGAGAAAATCGAATCGATGGCGATGACGCCGATCGGTTGGTCCTTGCGCTTGTTTTCATCGCCGGTGGAGAAACCGCGGCCGACGCGAACTTCAAACTCGCAGTCGAACTTCACTTTCTTGTCGAGCGTGCAGATGACTTGGTCCTTGTTGACGACATCGTAGATGTGGTCGCCTTGGATATCACCGGCGGTGACGACGCCTTCCTTCTCGACCTTGATGGTGAGGATGCGTGGCTCTTTGTCGGTGTGGCTGAACTTGACCTTCTTGAGGTTGAGCACGATGTCGGTGACATCCTCGACCACGCCGGGAAGGCTGGAGAATTCGTGTTGCACGCCCGCGATGCGGACGGAAGTGATGGATGCTCCCTCAAGCGAGGAAAGCAGGACGCGGCGCAGCGAGTTGCCGATAGTGTGGCCGTAGCCGCGTTCGAATGGTTCGGCGACAAACTGGGCGTAGGTGTCGCTGGCGGTTTCCTCGTTGCGAACGAGGCGGTTCGGGAGCTCGAAACGAGCAAGTTTGGTGACTGACATATTTATACATGGTTTGCCGGGTTACCCTCCAACGGGCGCGACACCCCGCGAACGGGGCTGACGGAGGACCTACGGCGGATTTTGGATGCCCGCGGGCGGCGAATAAAGGGCGAGCGCCTGCCGCTGGCAAACCATTTTTTGTATTTTGGCACGCCAAAACGGGCATTTGACCCGATCGCGACCCGATACAGGCGAAAAATCTCTGGATTTCGACACTTTTCGAGTCGACCAGTCCCTATGAATCCCCTCGGAAAAATCGATGAAATCGAAGAAAAATCTAACTCGCTTCAGTTACAGGACCGCAGCCTTTGAAGGCTGGCGGCTATGCATCAGCCGTGGCGGCAAGACCTTCATGCGCTACTTCCCCGACAAAAAATTCGGCGGCGCACGGCGCTCGCTGGCCGCAGCCGAACGCTCGCTCGCACGCCTCAAGCCATTGCTCGAAAGCGCCAAACGCGCTGGCGGCAAGCTCAGCCCCACGCTCGTGCGCAAAGCGGAAAAACTGTTGGAGGAAGCGGTCTGATGCGCCAGCATGGCCACGCCCATGCCCACAAGCGCTCCCCCCGTCATCCATTGGTACCGTCGCGATCTGCGCATCGCCGACAACCTCTCGTTGCATCATGCCGCCTCAATGGGCCGCCCGGTGATCCCGGTTTATTTTTTGAGCGATTGGAAAAAATCCCATCTGTGGACCGGCCCCAAGCGCCAGCATTTTCTCTGCGGCTGCCTCGCGTCACTTGCGAAAAATATCGAGACGATCGACGGCCGACTGATCATCCGCAATGGCGATGCACTCAAGGGCCTGCGCCAACTCATCAAGGAAAGCGGCGCGAAGGATCTTTGTTTCAACCGCGATCCCGATCCCTTCGGCAAAGCAGTCGAAGAAAAAATCCGCCAACTCTGCGCGGAGCTTGGTGTGCAATGCCATGCCTTTCACGATCACGCCCTGCACACGCCCGATGAGGTGCTCACGCAAAGCGGCCTACCCTACAAGGTCTACACGCCATACAGCCGCAACTGGCTCGCGCTCGAAAAACCATCGTCGGTCGGCAAGCCGACAAAGCTCAACACACCCGCCGATCTCAAATCGCTTGCTGTTCCGACTCTCGCCCACTGGGGCCTCAAGGAACCCGACGCGCAACTGCCCGAAGCCGGCGAACGCGCCGCATGCGAACGCTTCAAAAAAGCCCTCGGCGGCATCGTGCAACATTACGGCAACACCCGCGACATCCCCTCGCTCCAAGGCACCTCGCGCATCTCGCAAGACCTGCGCTTCGGCCTCATTTCGATCCGCACGATTCACGCCGAGTTGATGAAATCCCGCGCCGCCGCCAAGGCCGCCGAACGCGCAAGCATCGACATCTACATCAAGGAACTCGCATGGCGCGAATTCTACTTCGCGATTCTCCACCACTTCCCGAATGTGCTCGCAGAGGAATTCAACCCCGAATGGCGCGGACTGCCATGGGATGCGCCGAATGCGAATTTCGAGAAATGGAAAACCGGTCACACCGGATTTCCGATCGTCGATGCCGGCATGCGCGAGCTCCTCGCCACCGGCTTCATGCACAATCGCGTGCGCATGATCACCGCAATGTTTCTCACCAAGGACCTGCACATCGACTGGCGACTCGGCGAGTCATACTTCATGCAGCATTTGCTCGATGGCGAAATCGCCTCGAACAACGGCGGTTGGCAAT
>JBIKIK010000225.1:0-2674 GCA_044361655.1 Luteolibacter sp.
CGCATCATCGAGAGTGCGATGCCGCCGCGGATCGGCACGCAGCCGCCGACATAGCCTACCCCCGCGCCACGGGTGGTGACCGGGATTTCATGCTCGCTCGCAAAGCGCATCAGCGCCGCGACATCGGCAGTCGACTCTGCAAAAACCACCGCCTCAGGTGGATGGGAGGCATCCCACTTGTCAGTCGAGTGCGTGGCGATGAGATCGGCGCTGGTGCTAACCTTCTCCTTTCCCAAAAGGGAAACGAGTTGATCAATCCAATCGGCGGTGGGGGCGTTCATCAGGACACGCCAAGGGTGGCGGGTGCAGCTGATTCGTCAATCCCCTGATCGCTTCACGCGTAGATCTTCTTGTAGTACTCGTCGGCCATGCGATCGGCGTCGAAGAAGGGCACAACATCGTTCAGCGAATTGAGAACGATGCGGCTCCATTCATCGGACTTGTCGTAGTAGGTAGGCAGGATCTTTTCGTTGAGCGCCGAGTAGAAACCGAGCATGTCGTGGCGATCGCGATCTTCAGCCGAGAGCGCGGGATCGGCCGGCGGAATGATGAAAGAATTTTCACCGTCCTTGGCAAATTCGCAGACCCAACCGTCGTAGGTCGAGAAGTTCACCGAGCCGTTCATTGCGGCGGTCATGCCCGAGGTGCCGGAGGCTTCGCGAGTGACGATCGGGTTGTTGAGCCAGATGTCGGATCCGTTTTTGAGGAAACGGGAAAGTTCGAGTTCGTAGCCGACGAGCACCGTGGCATTCGGGTAATCGCGGGTGAGGCGGATGAGATGGTTGAAGATTTCGATCGCGGTGTAATCGAAGGGATAGGGCTTCCCTGCCCAAATGATTTGCACCGGGTATTTCGAGTTGTTGAGCATTGCGCGGAACAACTGGATGTCGCGCGTGATGAGATCCGGGCGCTTGTAGGCGGCGAAACGGCGGGCCCACACGATGGTCATTACATCGGGCTTGAAGAGCTTGCCGGTCTGGTCGGCTACGACGCGGAACAAGCGCTCCTTGAGCTCGCGCTTGCGGTGGCGCAGCTCTTCGTTCGAGCCGGTGACGCGTGCATGTTCGATGCCATGATCGGCCCAGTACTTTTTGTTCTGCGCGTTGGTGACATGGGTGATCTCGCAGATGTTCGGATAATCCTTCCACATCTGGCGCGAGACTTCGCCGTGAAGTTTCGAAACACCATTGGCGATGCGCGCCATGCGCAGCGCGGCCAGCGAGTGGTTGAACTCGTCGCCTTCGATGCCGGTGATCTTGCGAACCTCTTCTTCGGAAACGCCACCAAAGAAGGTGAAATCCTTGAGCAGATTGAATTCATGACGCTCGTTGCCGGCTTCTTCGGGAGTGTGCGTGGTGAAAACCAAACGCTTCTTCACCTCCTCGAGGCTGTGGTGTTTTTCGTAAAGATGGAATGCGGCGGAAAGCCCATGCGCTTCGTTGAGGTGCCAGATTTCCGGATCAACACCGAGCTCGTCGAGCAGGCGCGCGCCACCAGCGCCAAGGATGATGTATTGCGCGATGCGGCGGCGGTGATCCTGATCGTAAAGGCGATGCGTGATCTCGCGCGAGAGCGAATCGTTTTCCTCGATGTCGGTGCTCAGGAAGAACATCGGCACGGTGCCGAAAATGTCGCCCGGCAGGAACATCGCCTTGACCCACACCGGATGACCGTGAACCAGCACAGTGAAGCGAATGCCGGTGTCCTGCAGGAAGGCGTATTCTTTTTTGCGGAACTGAATGGCGAGCTCACGATCCTCACCGCGGGCCTGATTGTAATAACCATAGGTCCAAAGGATGCCGATGCCGCAGAGGTTTTGTTTCAGGTCAGCAGCCGCACGCATGTGGGATCCGGCCAAGAAGCCGAGGCCACCGGAGTAAATCTTGAAGCTCTGATCGATCGCAAACTCGCAGGAAAAATACACCGCGCTCTTGGCGTACTGCGGATCGATCTCGTAGCTGTGCGAAAATGGTTTGGGGAGAAAGGATGATGGCATGTTGAAATTGTTGTAAATGGTGTGCTGTAGAATGTGACCGACGCTGTGGCGGTTGGATTAAATTTTGATCATGTGAAATTATTGAACGCAGCCGCGGTTGCGGACATGGACCGATCCTGCTGCTCATTTCATACCAATTCACCAAAAATCCCTGAAAGCGGCGCTGCCGCAGGCCGCGCCAACCAAGTTCCATACGCCGCCTATCTTGTCAAAACCGCCATCACGGCGGTGGGAAAATAGACATTTTTTAAAATACCGACCGAATGGTATTATATGAAATGGTTTGATTTCAGAGCTCTTTCAATCGGTGCTGGCGTCCGGGCGTGGACGATTTAGCCTGTTTGGAATACCTGTGACTGCCGAGAAAATCATTCGTTCGCTGTTTGAAGACATTGAATCCTGGAAGGTCTTTGCGTCGGGTCATGCGGAGGGGCGGGTGAGTCGCGGTGAGGGTGGGGGCTTGAAATTGGAGTACGATTTTCACGAAGGCGGTGGATTTGTGGCCCTGCGGCGAGAGGTGGCATTTGCGATGCCCGAGACTTTTGAGTTGACCTTCGATCTCAAGGGCTCGGGCGCGGCGAATGATTTTGAGTTCAAGGTGGCCGATCCGGCGGGCGTCAATGTTTGGCGTCACCGGCGGGAGGGTTTGATGTTGGGGAGCGAGTGGCTCGGTTGCCG
>JBIKIK010000044.1:0-9517 GCA_044361655.1 Luteolibacter sp.
TCTAGCTTTTTCTGTCTCGAAGTCTTCTCTTGAAACTGAAGACTTGAACCTTGAAACTTTTCCCCGTTTTGAATTTAGAATTTATGATTTTGAATTTGCTTGTGGGGCATGGCGCTTTCCAACCGACTCCAAAGAGTACGACAAGAGTGTCGTACCTCCCAAGCGCGAAGTGCCGCTTCTTCCTCGTTCTTTCGATTACTTTTTCTTTTTCGATTCGAGGGCTTCGTTGACCTTGGTGGCGATATCTTCGTAGAGCGCGGGATCTCCCTTGAGAAGCTCCTTGGCGGCATCGCGGCCTTGGGCCAGTTGATTGCCGTTGTAAGAGAACCATGAGCCGCGCTTCTGGACGATCTCGAGTTCGAGGGCGAGGTCGAGCAGCGAACCGGTCGAGGAAATGCCCTCATTGTACATGATGTCGAACTCCGCCTCAGTGAAGGGCGGTGCGACCTTGTTTTTCACGACCTTGATCTTGGTGCGGTTGCCGGTGACGGTGCCATCGGTGGCCTTGATCTGGCCGATGCGGCGAATGTCGACACGCACCGAGGCAAAGAACTTGAGCGCGCGACCACCGGGAGTGGTTTCCGGGTTGCCAAACATCACGCCGATTTTTTCACGGATCTGGTTGGTGAAGATGCAGACCGTGTTGGCTTTGGAAATCAGCGCGGTAAGTTTGCGCATCGCGGCACTCATCAGGCGGGCTTGGGCGCCGACGGTTGAATCGCCGATTTCGCCATCGAGCTCCTGCTTAGTGACCAGCGCCGCGACCGAATCGAGCACGACCACATCGATCGCGTTCGAACGCACAAGAGCCTCGCAAATCTGAAGCGCTTCTTCGCCCGAAGAAGGCTGGGAAACAAGCAGGTCATCGAGGTTCACGCCGAGTTTGCGGGCATACTGAGGATCGAGCGCATGCTCGACATCGATGAACGCCGCAAGGCCTCCGCGTTTCTGAGCCTGGGCGATGGCGGTGAGGGTAAGCGTCGTTTTACCGGAGGATTCCGGACCGAAGACTTCGACGATCCGGCCGCGTGGGAAGCCGCCCACGCCGAGCGCACGGTCGATGAGCAGGTTACCGGTCGGGATCACATCCACATCGCAGCGGCTTTCATCACCGAGGCGCATGATGGCCGCTTCTCCGAATTCCTTTTGGATATGCGAGATCGCGAGGTCGAGGTTGCGCTTGCGGGCGTCTTGGAGCTTTTCTTGGGCGGATTCTTCTGCGGTTTGTTTGGCCATGATGTTTGGGGTCGGGTGATGTTTGGAACCTAGGCCCAAATTTTTCTCACGCAAGAAAAAAGATGTTCGCTCGAACAAAAAAGTGACTTTGGGGCTTTGCCGCTCAAATACCAGCAACTGGGCCTAATGCGGCTTCCTGGTGGTTTTGGCGGCAGATTTGCTGGCTTTTCTCGTTTCAATTCGGGTCGTACTGCGCTCCAATCTCCGCGCCGGCCAAATTTTGACTGGGCCTAGTTTTCCATCCAACCATCCATTTACCATGTGGCACGGCCGCTTCACCCAAGACACCTCCTCGCTCGTCCAACAATTCGGTGAATCGGTTTCGTATGATTGGCGGCTATTTCCGCACGACATTGCCGGCTCGATCGCCCATGCGCGTGCGCAGCAAAATGCCGGGCTCCTCACTGCCGATGAGTTTCAAAAAATCGAGAGCGGCCTGAGAGAAATCGAAAAGGAAATCCTCGACGGGAAATTCGAGTTCAAGACTTCGCTTGAAGACATCCACATGAACATCGAGGCGGAGCTCACCCGCCGCATCGGTCCGGCCGGTGCCAAACTCCACGCGGCCCGCTCGCGCAACGACCAAGTCGCCACCGACACCCGCCTCTATTGCCGCACCCAGATTGGCGAAATCATCACCGCCGCCACCAAGCTGCAACTCGCGCTGCTCGATCGCGCGGAGAAATTCGCCGCTTCGATGATGCCCGGCTACACGCACCTTCAACGCGGTCAGCCGGTCACCGCCGGCCATCACTTCCTCGCCTATGTCGAGATGCTCGAGCGCGACAAATCCCGCCTCGCCGACTGCCGCAAGCGCCTCAACATCTGCCCGCTCGGCTCCGGCGCACTGGCCGGATCGACGATCAATCTCGACCGCCAAGCAATCGCCGCCGAGCTCGGCTTTGACGGCGTTACGCGCAACTCGATGGATGCCATCGCCGACCGCGACTACATCGCAGAGCTGCTTTTCACGATCTCACTCTGCGGCGCGCACCTTTCGCGCCTGAGCGAAGACCTGATTCTCTGGTGCACGGCGGAATTTTCCTTCGTCCAGCTCTCCGACGCGCACACGACCGGCTCGTCGCTGATGCCGCAGAAAAAAAATCCCGATGTCTGTGAGCTCACCCGCGGCAAGACCGGCCGCCTGATCGGCAACCTGCTCAACCTCCTCACCAATCTCAAAGGTTTGCCGCTCACCTACAACCGCGACCTGCAGGAGGACAAACCGCCGCTCTTTGATTCGGTCGACACCCTCAAGCTCGTGCTCGCGGTCAATGCCGAGATGATCGCCGCCCTCGAAATGAACGAGGAAAAATGCCGGGTCGCCGCCTCCGATCCGATGCTGCTGGCGACCGACCTCGCCGATTATCTGGTCCGCAAAGGTGTTCCTTTCCGCCAAGCCCACGAACTCGTCGGCAAGGCCGTCGCCGAATCCATCCGCACGAAAACTCCGCTCGATGCGCTCGACCTCGCCGCGATCGACCCCGCCTACGGACCCGACGCCGCGGAAGTTTTCTCAGTCGAACGCGCTCTCGCTGCACGCACCAACCCCGGCGCTCCCTCGGTCGCCAATGTCCGCGCGGAAATTTCCCGCTGGCAAAAACAGCTCGCCTGAGCGCCCGGCATGTCGACCACCCCGCCCGATCAAGCACCTATCCGCCAAACCCGCGAGCCTCGCAGCGGCCGCTGGTTCATGGCCTTCATCGGGCTCTCGCTTGTCCTCATCGGCGGGCTTTTCGTTTTCCTCATGGCGCGCAGCTTCATACGGGCCAAGGAAATGAGAAATTGGCCCAAAGTTCCGTGCGTCATCCTCGCGTCCGAGCTCGAAGAACGCCGCCACGATCCAAATTCCCCCATCGAATACCGCCACCGCGTCAGCTTCGGCTACGAATGGCAAGGCCAAGGCCTCCTCGGCGAAAAAACCACCCTGCGCGGCAACCCGTGGACGAATAAATGCAACCTCGCCGATGAACGCCTCGCGGAATTTTCCGTTGGCATGAATACCGAGTGTTTCGTTCACCCGCAAAACCCGGAGCTCGCGGTCCTCAAGCCAGACTCGCTCGCGCCCGGCTACTCGATCTGGTTTCCCGCGCTTTTCATGATCGCCGGTCTCGGCATCACCATCAATGCGCTTAGCGGGCCGCGTCGCGCGAAACTTGCACGCGCCTGAGGTCGCTTTGGAAAAGCGTCCCTGCCTAAGCGTCATCGCCATGCATATCACCATCCGACCCCGTACCCTGGCCATCGGCCGTCGCAAGCCAAGCGGCGGAATCCTTGATGTTTTGATTGATTCATCAAAAAATAACGGTTTAGAATCTCGCCCCCGTGAGGTGCGCACCCGAGGTGCCGCATCCGATCACCCTGCTCAGCCGAAAACGACGTCATCACCCAGCCTACAATGAATCCAGACCGCGCCACACTCAACTTTCTCAACAGCTTCCCCGAAGAATCACGGAAGCGAGGTGAAATGCTGCAAAAGGACGGCGCCGTCACCCAGATTTTCGGCAACCACCTCTTCATCCAAGGCCGCGTCGAGGACGAAACCGGCACCTTCCGCACCAGCCTGCGCCTCCAAGGCAATCGCTGGTTCGGATCCTGCACCGCCGAGGACGAAATCGTCTCCGGCGCCTGCCAGTACGCGACGATGATGGAGCGCATGCACCGCGGTGAGGACCTGCCGGAGTCGCCCAACGAATTCGACGACACGCCGGTCCTCGACATCATCGAGGAAAAACTCGGCCGCGAACTCGACGACAAGGAAGCGGACTTTGTCACCAAAATCGAGAAACGCTACCGCCGCTATGTGATCGAGGGCGAGCTCCACGACCACGACATGGTCCGCATCAGCCCACGTTGGGAAATCACTTCCTACGAGCCGCTCGAGCTCTGGCCGATGCCGCCGGGCGACATCCTCGAGTTCTGGAACTACATCGCCTACGCATTCTACAAACGCAAACTCCCCTACCCGGAGTTCATGAGCGTCATCACCGACCTCGGCCATGTGCAGCGCAAAATGGCCGACTGGGAACAGGAACGCGAAGTCGCGGCATGGTACGAACGCATCGAGCAAGTCAACGAACGCCCGCCGCAAGAAGAACCGATCACCGCAACCTTCCGCCTCGTCGCCACGATCAACGAGGCGCGCATGGAAGTGAAGGAATCGAAATCATCCGTGTGGATCCAGCTGCGCGAGAAAAACGAAATCGAGTACTATGTGAAGCTCCACCACGAAGGCGCCCTCCTGATGGATGCCTCGAGCCAAACACTCTGGGAACACTACCTCGCATTCTACCGCCAACACGGCGACACGACACTCGATTTCGACCAGGAAGAATCATGCCGCTTCATGAACCGGGTCTTCCGCCAGCCCGCGCTCAAAGGCTACATCGTCAACCTCGACGACAAGGACTTCAAGGTCGTCACCGACGCGCTCCGCTGGGACTGCGAGGACGATCCATACGATGCGAATAGTTTCGCGCTCCAACTGGTCACAGCCTCCGGCGAAAATGTTTCGCACTCGGTGCGCCTCCTGCCCGGTCGCAAGGAGCTCTATCAATCCGATGAAACGGTTTTTCCCGGCCCGCCACGCTGGCTCGAGGAAACTGATGTGATGCCGCGCTACCTGATCCCGCGCCGCGTGATCGACTCGCTCGAAGGCGTGGAGTTCCTCCGCAAGATCGGTGCCTCACTGCCCGAGTCACTCAAGAAACGCGTCGTTGACCTCGAACTCAAACCGAAGTTCGAGATGAAACTCATCGCCGGTCTCACCGCCGCCGAAACCGAACACTTGGTCATCGATGTCACCGCGATCGAAACCAAAGGTCGCCGTACCGAACGCCTCACCAAGGACGGCTGGGAACTCGCCGAACAACAACCGGTCAAAGGCAAACAACTTCTCCGCTTCGCCCGCGAAGCGCTCTACCCGGTCCCGCCGATTCTCGACGACATGGGCCTGTCCTACGACGAAAAACTCCTTTCGTTCAAATCCCGCATCACCAAGCAGTTCCCCGAAAAATTTGCGGAATGGATCAAGGCAATGCCGGAGGACATCGAACTCGACATCGACCTGCGCCTGAAGTCGATCCTCGCCGATCCAGTCACGGCCGCTGTCCGCTTCGAAGTCGTCGGCCAGGACATCGACTGGTTCGATCTTCGCATCGTCATCGATGTCCAAGGCGTCAACCTCTCGAAAGCGCAAATCCGCCAGCTGGTCGCCGCACGCGGTGGCTATGTCCGCATGGAAGACGGCTCATGGATGCGCCTCGAAATCAAACTCGATGCCGACCAACGCGAAGCGGTCACCCGCCTCGGCCTCGACCCCTTCGACCTTTCCGGCGAGACCCACCGCATGCACGCACTCCAGCTCGCCGATCCGAAGGCCGCCGAAGTTTTCGATCCAAAGGCATGGGAACGCATCAAGAACCGCGCCGGCGACATCCAGCTCGAGGTGAACCCCGATGTGCCCAGCACGCTCAACGCAACACTGCGCCCGTATCAGGTCGATGGCTTCAAGTTCCTCGCCTACCTCGCAGTCAACAATTTCGGCGGCATCCTCGCCGATGACATGGGTCTCGGCAAAACCATCCAGTCGCTCACCTACCTGCTCTGGCTCTTCGAAGAACACAAGAAGACCAATGCACCCAAGAAACCCGCACTCGTGGTCTGCCCGAAATCGGTGCTCGATGTCTGGGCGAGCGAAGCGAACAAGTTTGCTCCGAACCTGGTCGTCAAGATCCTCAAGAACCGCGACGACATCGATGTCGACCACATTCAGAACAACATCGACATGCTCGTTCTGAACTACGCGCAACTCCGCGTCTGCGGCGAAGAACTCAACGGCGTGAAGTGGCTCACGATCATCCTCGACGAAGGCCAGCAAATCAAAAACCCGGACTCCAAGGCCGCGAAGTGCGCCCGCGAACTCGACTCGCAAAACCGCCTCGTGCTCACCGGTACGCCAATCGAAAACCGCCTGCTCGACATGTGGTCGCTCATGGCCTTCGCAATGCCCGGTGTGCTCGGCTCGCGCGCCTATTTCAAAAAGCGCTTCGACAAACGCAAGGACCCCCTCAGCCAAACCCGCCTAGCCTCGCGCCTTCGCCCCTTCCTCATTCGCCGCACCAAACTGCAAGTCGCCCAAGACCTGCCACCGCGTACCGAAGAGGAGGTCTACTCAAAGATGGAAGGCATCCAGCTCGAACTCTACAAGGCCGAGCTGAAACGCATCCAAAAGGCCCTGCTCGGACTCGATTCGGACGAGGCAGTGAAGAAAAATTCCTTCGCCATCCTCCAAGGCCTCATGCGCCTGCGCCAAATTTGCTGCCACCCTGGCCTCATCGATCCGAAATACCTCAAGGAGGAATCGGCGAAAATGGAATCGCTCTTCTACCTCCTCGATCAACTCCACGAAGAAGGTCACAAGGTACTCGTCTTCTCGCAGTTTGTTTCGATGCTCGACCTCATCAAGGCCCGTCTCGAACTGGAAAACCGCCCTTACAATTACCTCACCGGCCAAACCAAAGACCGCAAAGGCGAAATCGAACGCTTCCAGACGACCAAGGACCCCTCCGTCTTCATGCTCTCGCTCAAAGCAGGTGGCGCCGGCCTCAACCTGACCTCGGCCTCCTATGTGATCCTCTACGATCCGTGGTGGAACCCGGCCGTGGAAAACCAGGCCATCGACCGAACCCACCGGATCGGCCAGAAAAACAAGGTCATCGCCTACCGTTTGCTCACCCGCGACACTGTCGAAGAAAAGATCCGCATCCTCCAACACCAGAAAACACAGCTGGTCACCAATGTCCTCGGCGACGAAGGCTTCGCCTCCAACCTCGGCATCGATGACCTGCAGTTCATCCTCACGCACAACATCGACGAGGACGACGAGGAGAAAAAAATCTGAGCCAAGCGCGAGTCGACCTCCCTCACCCGATGAAGGTCGCCATCATCCACTACCACCTCGAGCCATCGGGCATATCGCGCGTCATCGAACGCGCGTCGCGCGAACTCAAGCGACGAGGCATCGCACATGTCATTCTGGTCGGCAAATGCCCGCATGGCATGGCCAACACGCTGCCCGTCCGCGTGGTCGATGGACTCGCCTACAGCAACGCGCCGCTCGACACACAAGAGGCCGAAAACATTCTGGATGCACTCCGCGCCGCCGCGACTGATGCGCTAGGTGCGCCGCCCGACATCTGGCATTTTCACAACCACTCGCTCGGCAAAAACCGCGCGGTCCCGCTGATCGTTTCTATGCTCGCCTCGCAGCGCGAGCGACTCCTGCTGCACATCCACGATCTCGCGGAAGATGGCCGACCCGAAAACCACGCGAACATCGCCGACTGTCCCAATCTTTACCCGCTAGCGCCGCAAATCCACTACGCGTTCATCAACTCACGCGACCGCAACCATTTCATCAAAGCGAAACTCCCCGCAGCCAACGCGCACTTGTTGCCGAATCCGGTTTTCGATGCGGATTCAATTCCCAACACATCATCGGAAACAGCAAACACCGCGCCCTTATTGCTCTGCCCCGCACGCGGCATCCGCCGCAAAAACATCGGCGAACTGATCCTCCTCACCCAGCTCGCACCAAAAGGCACACGCGCAGCAATCACTCTCGCACCCGAAAATCCACAATCGCTCGCGATCCACGAGCGCTGGAAAAGTTTCTGCGGCGTAAACCAAGTCCCTGTCGAATTCGCCGTCGTCGACCGCATCGCGCCCACAACAAACTCCGACGCGTCATTCGAATCGTGGATCTCTCACGCAACCCACTTCGTCACATGCTCGGTTGCCGAAGGCTTTGGACTCGTTTTTCTCGAATCGCTCGCACACCGCAAACCGCTCATCGGTCGGAAGTTGCCACACATTTCTCACGATCTGGCAAAACACGGAATCGATCACGGCAAACTTTACGAAAAAATCCTAATCCCTGCCGATTGGATTCCGCGCGAATCGCTCAAGCGACATCTCGAAAGCTCAATCACTCACATGTGGCAGACATGGAATCGAAAACCAAACGCCGATGCGATTGAATCCGCCATCACCTCGCTAAAACATGAGGGATTTTTGGATTTCGGAAATCTTCCCGAAGTCCTGCAGGAAAGAGCAATACGCAAATTGCTCGACTCAAGCCAGCTCGCCAAAACCAAGGTATTGATCCACGGCAAAACATTGCCTCTCAAGCCATGGCTTGATGATGCGCTGGCCCATCGTCACCAAGCACACCCACAGCAACTGCCCGAGGCCTTTACTATCGTGACGCACTTCGAAAAAACAATCGCCATCCATGCGATGATGGCGGATCAGGCGCCATTACCACCAGTGGCGATTGATCCAAATGACATCCTCGAAACATTTCTTGTCGCAGAAGAATTCCATTTCCTGAAATCGCGAATTTAATTCGCTAAATTCACGGTAAATTACTTCTTAGGTTCCTCTTTTTTTGGCGCACCGTTCTTCGGCGCCTCTTCCTTCGGCGCGATTTTTTTGAGGCATTTCTCCGGGTTCCTGTTGAACTTCGCAACGCAGGGCTTGCAGCAGAATTTCACTTCTTGCCCATTGTGCACAATGGTGACAGGCGTACCCATCGATCCGAGCTTGTTGCCGCTGACGATGCATACATCGGACGGATAGGGCTTCACTTCGGCAGCGGACGATGCGCATGTGGCAATCGCAGCGATGATGAATGTGGCAATTTTCGTTTTCATGATGTTTATACCTTTCTATGTAAGCTACTCGCTAAAACCGTTTTTTCAGCTTAAAGTATTCCAGCAAGATCCCCTATTGAGTGCGCGGGTTTTTGCTTAGCCATCATCAGAAACGAAAACCAAGACCCGCGCCAAAGCCATGCTCGGAATGGTACTGGGTGATGAGCGAAAACCGTTTGCTGAGCAAGTATTCGGCCCCGGTGGTCCATTCCCACAGGCTGCCACTATCGTATTGCACCCCAACAAACCATGAAATGCGGTCGGTGAACTGCAGCGACTTTTCGAGGCCCACGCGCACATCGCCCTCGCTGTCGACCTGCACCGAACTGTGAACAAGATAAGGCAAGCGGTATTCGATGCCACCAAAGGCCCGGTCTTCCTCATCCTCACGATTGGTGAAACGCCAACCGAGCAGCGTCGCCAAATCAGGATTGATCACACGCCGCCACGCGACATCAGCCTCGTAATCAAATTCATGATCATGACCATCCTCGTCATGGTGGTGAATGCCAACATCCCAACTGCCATAGAAATCGTTATGAGCATTCATCAGCGTCAACATGCCC
>JBIKIK010000055.1:0-8579 GCA_044361655.1 Luteolibacter sp.
GACGAGTTCGGCTTGCTCTTCCGGGTAGAAGCAAAAATCTGAATCGATTGAGAAGACCAGCCAGCGTTGGTTGGCGGCGCGGGAGCGCTGGAATAGGGCTGCGGGTGTTTCGGCATCGCCTTCGAGCGTGGCATCGAAGCGTGACCAGAGATCGATGATGCGCAGGTAGGTGTTGGCGTCGAAGCGCTGCACGAATTTTTTCCCCTGATGGAGCATGTAGCTCTGGAATTGGTCGCGCACCTTGTACCATGCCAGCACATCGTCGGGCTGGACGACATCCTTGCGGGCGCGGCGCTCGATCGAATTGAGATGGACGAATGTTTTGTGCGAAATCATCCGGGCCAGCGCGAGGCCGTAGGTCGGCGCTTCGCCTTCGTAGTAGTCGCCGCCGTTGAAGTGCGGGTCGTTCTCGATCGCGAGGATTTGCTCGAAAAGGATCAGGCGATTGAGCACCGTGGTTTTGAATCCCGATGCGATGGCGATCACATTGCGCACGCGCTCGGGCAGGCGGGTGGCAAAGGTGAGCGCAACAAGGCCGCCGACCGATGGGCCGACAATCGCATGCAGCGCGCCGATGCCAAGCTCGTCGAGTAGGAGCGCGAGGGTATTGACCTGATCCGTGGCGGTGACGGCGGGAAACGAGGACCCCCAGTGACGGCCGGTTTCCGGATTGATCGATCCCGGTCCGGTGCTGCCGTAGCAGCCGCCGAGGTAGTTGGCGCAAATGACAAAATGTTTGTTGGTATCGATCGCCTTGCCGGGGCCGATCATGTCTTCCCACCAACCGGCGTGCAGTTCCTCCTGCCAGAGCGAGCCCACGCCTTCGATCGAAGGATTGCGGCCGGCGGCGTGATGCGAGCCGGAGAGCGCGTGGCAAACGAGAATGGCATTCGACTTGTCGGCATTCAGTTCGCCCCATGTTTCATAGGCGATGCGGACCTGCGGCAAAGTGCCGCCATCCCGAAGCGGGAAGGGGCTGCCGATCTCGATAAACCGAGTCTGGGTCGCGTGGGACATGGGCGGAGACTAGTCGCTTGGGGCGATCCCTGCAAGCCGGGTTCCTGTCATTTGAGTTCGCGGCGAAGTTCGGTGATTCCGTCGCGTATTTCAAAGATCGTGCTGCGGATGTGGGCGAGGGCCGCGAGTTGGTCGGCATCCTCCTCGCTGGTCATGAGCTCCTGGCATGCGCCGACCGATTCGTTGAGCCAATTGAGGCAGCGTTTCAAAATCGCCAGCACATAGCCGGCTTCGGGTTCGTAGCCGCTGCTGCGATCGTTGAGCGCGCCGGCCAGCTTGCCGCTGACCTGCAGCAAATTCGAGATGAGCAAATAGGATGGCGAGCCTTGGCTGGATTCGCCGGAGACCACATCCATCGCACGCAGCGCCAGCTCTTGTGCGCGTGCCTGAAGCGGGTGCCTCTCGTATTTGCCAAAGGGGTCACCATCGTCCGAGAAATCCGCCTCATCGGCGATGTCATCGAAATCAAGTCGCCCACCCGCATCGATGGCGGGCTCATCCGAATCCTCACGCGTGCTGGCTTCATCACGCTCGGCCATTTCTTCCAGCAAGCCATCCCAGCCCATGACGAATGCCTCTTTGCGTTCGCAGTCGCTGTCCTCCATGTATTTTTCGAGCACCTCCTGGTACGCGTCGGTGAGCCGGTCGGACTCCTTGAGGCGTTGCTCCCAGGCAAACTCATCCATGCTGTCGGAATAATCCTCCGCGTCTTCGCTTGGCTCGCGGCGGCGGATGACCTGCGCCATGAAGTCGCGCATCGCGTTGAGATTGGCGAGCTTTTGTGCCTCTTCGCTATCCACATCCATGTTCCATTCGTGTGGTGAAACATCGAGTTTGAAGTCCGTGGTTTCGATCACTACGCGTCCGTTGATTTCGCTGAACCACTCGAGGTAGAGAACATTTTTCCACTCGCAGGGAATCTCGCCGCCGCTTTTGTGGATCTCGCGCATTTCGCCATCGCCGACGAGCGGCACGCGGGCCTTCCTCGATGCGGTCATGTCGCCGATGATTCCTTTTTGGTGCGTTTCGATTTCCGCCGAGTCTTCTCCTGCCACGGGCGAGGGGTTTTGAAATGCGAGCCGTGTGCCGGCGAGGTCGCGCCAGCAATCTCCCACGAGCTCGAGGGTCAAAGGTTCGTCGCGGCCAGCCAACCAGATGCGGCCGGTGGTTTGTCCTTCGACGGTGTTGTCGATTTCGCCGCGGACGACCGCTTCATCAATTCGCCATGCCATTGGTGAAATATCCGCATGCGTTGGCGATGGCGTCAAGCAGGCTTGCGTGTGTCGTGAGGCTGACTTTCAAGGCCGTTTTGTCACGCCGCCACGGGGCGCCGAAATGATTGCAGGAAAATTTCGATTATCCACTTGCAAGCCGACCGGATGTCCACTAACCCTTCTGCCCCGCCTGCCGGAGCATCAATGCGAGGATAGCTCAGTTGGTAGAGCAGTTGGCTTTTAACCAATTGGTCCTGGGTTCGAGTCCCAGTCCTCGTACTTCTTCCGCAGCGAAGATTTTAAGGCGCGTTTTGGCGCTGATCTTGCTCCGAGCCGCAAGATCATTACCAGCGGATGGCGGCCGCGGCCCATGTGAGGCCGGCGCCAAAAACCACCAGCACGATGCGGTCGCCGCGATGGAAGGCGCCTTTGCGGTTGGCTTCGTCGAGCGCGATGGCGACTGCCGCGGCGGAGGTGTTGCCGTACTTGTCGAGATTCACGAAGACGCGCTCGTTGGGCACCGCGAGGCGATCGGCGATCGCGTCGATGATGCGCAGGTTTGCCTGATGCGGAATGACGCAGGCGATTTCCTCCGGCTTCCATCCAGCGCGTTCAATGACTTTTTCCGCCGCCTCTTTCATGCGGGTGACCGCGTGTTTGAAGACCTCTTTGCCCTGCATGCTGAGGGTCGCGAGGTTTTCGTGCACATTGGCGGCGGTGATCGGGCGTGCGCTGCCGCCGCCGGGAATTTCGAGAAGGTGGGTGAGGTTGCCGTCGGTGCCCATTTCGGTCGCGACAATTGCGCCTTCGCCGGGTTGCGAGCGGCGCAGCACGGCGGCTCCCGCACCATCGCCGAAGAGCACGCAGGTCGTGCGATCCTGCCAGTTGGTGACGGTCGAAAGTTTTTCAGCACCAATGATCAGGGCATTTTGAAACGCGCCATCTGAGATCAGGCGCTTGGCGATTTTCATCGCGTAAAGGAATCCCGAGCACGCGGCGGAAATGTCGAAGGCAACCGCACGCGTTGCGCCGATCTGCTGCTGCACATGGCACGCGGTGGCCGGCGTTGGTGTGTCGGGTGTGATGGTGGCGACGATGATCAGTTCGATCTCGGAAGCCTGCATGTTGGCTTGCTCGAGCGCGCGTCGTGCGGCGTGGCTTGCCATGTGCGAAGTGTGTTCTCCTTCGGCGGCGATGTGTCGCTCACGAATGCCGGTGCGGGTGACGATCCACTCGTCGCTGGTATCCACCTTTGCCGCGAGTTCTTCGTTGGTGAGGACCCGTTGAGGCACATAACTGCCGGTACCTGCGATGCACACATCGACTTCGGAATTCAACTCACTCATGCGGCGTGAGATTGGAACCAGCCGCGTGCGCTCACAAGCGCGAATTTTTTCCGTTGATCACGCGGCGCTTGTTGCGCGTGCGTCTTGCGATCACTCGGCGGCAACCTCTTTGGTCGCGAGGCTTGCCATTGCTTCCTCGATGCGGGTGTTGACCTTTACGGAAACGGTTTCCATGGCGACGCGCACGGCGTTGCGGATCGCGAGTGCGGATGATGATCCGTGGGCGATAATGACCACGCCATTCACTCCGAGCAGCGGGCTGCCACCATAGGTCTCGTAGCTGCTTTTTTCCTTGAGCGCCTTGAAGGCGCCTTGGGCGAGCATCGCGCCGCAAAGCCGCAGCGGGTTGCCCTTGATCTCAGCCTTGAGCCATTTTGAAACCGCCTTGGCGGTGGCCTCGACGGTCTTGAGCATGACATTGCCGACAAAGCCGTCGCAGAGCACGACATCGAGCTCGGTTTCGAAAAGGTCGCGCCCTTCGACATTACCGACGAATTCGATGCCGGGCGTATCTTTGAGAAGCTTGAAAGTTTCTTTCGTGAAGGTCGTTCCCTTTTCGTCCTCTTCGCCATTCGACATGAGGCCGACTCGAGGATTTTTCACACCGAGCACATTGCGCGCGAAGGCCGTGCCCATCACCGCGTAGGCAACAAGATGCTCGGGCTTTGCTTCCGGGTTGGCACCGGCATCAAGAATGTGACAGAGGCCGTGCTCGTTGGGAATCGCAGTGGCAATGCCCGCGCGGTCGACGCCGGGAAGCGTACGCAGCTTCAGTGTCGCAGAGGCCACGGCGGCACCGGTGTTGCCGGCGGAAACAAACGCATCGGCATGACCTTCCTTCACCATTTCCATGGCGATGTTGATCGACGATTGTTTTTTGCGGCGCACCGACTTGGCACCTGGTTCCGACATGCTGATGGCTTCGGCCGCATGCACGATGCTCACTCTCGAATCACCGAGATCGAGACCTTGTTTCGCGCATTCCAGTTTCAACTGGCTCTCGTCGCCGACGAGATAAAGGTGCTGAAGCTTTGGATAATATCTCAACGCATCGATCGCTCCGCCGATGTTCACGGCAGGTGCATGATCCCCACCCATGGCGTCTAAAGCGACTTTCATCTGGTCAGGAAATTTGTGATGCGTTGGGAAATCCGGGTTCTTGATCCTGTCGCGGCGCCCGACTCCCGAAGGATGAAACGCGCGGTGGCCGATCCGGAAAAATTATCCGAGCCGGGCTCAGAGAGCCTCGACATCGAGCACCTGGCGGTCGCGATAATATCCGCACGACGGGCAAGCGATGTGCGATGGCACTTTGCTGCCGCATTCGGGGCAATTCTTGAAGATGGGTGCACGCCAGCGCTTTGCGCCACGGCGCATTTTCTGACGGCTTTTGGATTGGCGGCGCTTTGGAACGGCCATGGTCTTGCTTCGTGTTAGGGTTGGTCCTTGAGGTCCTTGAGTTGGTCGAGGGCCGACCATCGATCGGCTCCCGCACCGCGGGGCGGAGTGGGTACAGTATCTTCCGCGGGTTTGTCCACTGATAAATATCGAGGATCAATTTCACAGTGCTGGGGCACATCACCATCCTCACAGCGGGGGTCGATCGGGAAGTGGATCAGGACCTCTTCACGCAGCGCATCGCTGGCGTCGATTTCGCCGGCTTGGTCGATTTCGATGGAAATGGCCGCATTTTCCAGCCGGATGGTCTGAACAAAGGGATGCAGGGTCCGCACGCAGGTGAATTCGAAGGGCGCCTCGAGGCTTCCGGTGAGTAGCAGCTCGGAACCGAAGCGTTGCGCCCAAAGGCTGTATTTCAAGGGTCCGTTGGCCTTTGCGTCGCCCTCCGGCAGGTCGAAAATTTCGGCCTTCAGCTCGCCTTCGTAGCTTTTTCCCTCTTCCGGCAATGTCGCCAGATCAATTTTCAATCGCTCGCTCACGAGTCAATTTTAAGGCCGATTCGCCTTACGCCAAGCCGCAATTGCCGGTCGCGTGGTCTGCGCCTAAAATTTTTAATCCAATGATTCCAAGCAATTCCGCCCCAAAGCAGCAACAGGGGCGTTAAATTTCGGAAATGTTTAAGATTTTTTTCAAATTTTCCGAGCAGCCCAGTTTTGGCCCGATGGATGATTTTTTTTCAACCCCTAGGGCTAGGATGGCTTGCTCGCCAATCACACTGCAAGAGCTTCTTATTAAGGCTGTTTTACATTATACATGCATTTCTAAAACCACAATATATGGTATTGTGAATAATTTGTGGATACCACATGAGCAAAATTGGATTGACCCGAGAGCCGATTTTAAATGAGCTTTCAGACGCTTCACGAGTCAAAAAATTCAATTTTGATTTCATCCCCCCGCATTTTTTCACCACCCCCATCAAACAAGCTTAAACAACCATGTCCGCCAACTCCGCAACCACCACCGTTACCCTTGGAAACCGCAGCTTTCACCTCGATCGCGATAAGGCTGAGCAGGCCATTGCCGCCAAGAGCGTGATCAATGGTCGCGACACGATGTTCTTCAACATTCTGCCGCTCAAATACCAGTGGGCGTACGACCTCTACAAAACCATGAAGAACAACCACTGGGAGCCGGAGGATGTGACCATGCAAAAGGATGTCGAACAGTGGCGCTCCGACGAAATCAGCGATGTCGAACGCTGGATCATCAAAATGGGCATCGGTTATTTCTCCGCTGCCGAAGGGATTGTCGGCGACAACGTCCTGCACGTGGTGCGCGAAGTGGTCACCGCGCCCGAACTGAAGCTGGTGCTCGGCCGTCACGCGCATGAGGAAAACATCCATGCCGATTCGCTGGTGTACATGCTCTCCTCACTCGGTCTCAACCCGCACGAGTGCGAAGCGATGTTTGAGGACATCCCGACCATCAAGGCGAAGAACCACTTCGTCGTTTCGAATTCACGCGCGCTGCGCCGCGATGTCGACCTCACCATCACCGAAAACAAACAAGCGCTCGCCAAGAACATTTTCCTCTTCGGCCAGGTGATGGAAGGCACGCAGTTCTACGGCCTCTTCGGCATGATCCTCTCGCTCTATCGCCAAAACAAATTCCCCGGCATCGGCTCGATGTTCCGCTACACGCTGCGCGATGAATCGAATCACATCGAGGTCTTCCGCAACCTGCTCATGGACCTCATCAACGAGAACCCCGACATCTGGACTGAGGCGTTCAAGGAAGACCTCCGCGACACGATGAAGGACGGCATCACGCTCGAGAAACAATTCATCCGCGACTGCCTGCCGGTTTCCGCGCTTGGACTCAACTCGACCGACTTCGAAACTTACATCGATTACATCGCCGACCGCAGACTCGCTTCATGCGGGCTCGCGCCGCTCAACGCCTCCGTCTCAAACCCATTCCCTTGGCTCGCCGAGATGATGGACATCAAGAAGGAAACCAATTTCTTCGAAGGCCGCGTCACCGAATACCAGAAAGCCTCGGCTCTCGCAGCTGTCGACGACGACGAGCTTTGATCCGCGATGGGGTGGGGGGTGATTCATCATTCATCCCGCCTCGCATCGTTTCGTCACGCATTTCCAAAACAAAAAATTTCACCAATCAAATCCCATGTATCGTTCCATTGATCCCACCGAAGACATCGTTCTCAAGCAAGTCATCACCGACCGTTTCGCGCTGCCACCCGCGGACCGCATGTTCTTGTGGCGCGATGTGCTTCCGAAGGAAAAGCGCGCACCGATTTCCGACATCATCGTGACTCGCGGCAACGCCGAATCGCAGTTTTCTCTCGAGGATGTGGCCGATGCGATCGGTGATTCGCTTGCCGACCTTCTCATCGCGCGCAGCGAGGACGAGAAGTCGATCTTCTCGGATGTGAACCGCCAGTTTGTTTCCGATGTCGCTCACACCGTGGCCAACTCGCTGACCAAGTCACTCGACGAAGGTGGTCGTCTGCGTCTTTCGGAATCCGATCTCTACCTGCTTATCGAAAAGGCCTTGCTCGAGAACGAAGCCTACGATGTCGCGAAGTCGCTTGCCTTCCGCCGCTCGCTCGAAAAGCACGGCTCGGTCGATCTCAACGCCGGGCTCAGCACGCTGCCCGTGCGCCTCATCCGCCGCAACGGCAATGTCGTGCCGTGGTCGGAGACAAAAATTGAAATCGCCGTGCGCAAGGCATTTCTCACGATCAAGGAAAACCCCGAGCCATCGATCGATATCGCTCACGCGGTGACGGAAAAGATCCGCCGCGGCGACCAGTCGTTCGTTCACATCGAGGATGTGCAGGACATGGTGCAGGAAGAGCTCATGCGCCAAGGCCACTTCAAGGCGGCCGAGCATTACATCCTTTACCGCGCCCAACGCTCGCGCCTTCGCGAAGAGCAGGAAGCCAATGCCGAAGATCCGAACCAAGAGTACATGGTCACCGTTTCCGACGAGCAAGGCGGCTCGTCGTTTTGGGATGGAATGGAACTCAAGAAGCGCATTTCTTTCGCTTCGATCGGCCTCGACCTCTGCTTGTCCGAAATCGAAATCGAACGCGAATTGCGCCGCTCGATTGGATCGGAAATTTCCGAAAAGGATCTCAAAGCAACCATCATTCTCAACGCCAAGTCGCTGATCGAAAAAGACGCCGACTTCGCGAAATTTGCCGGCCGCATTCTGCTTTCCTACATCTATGAGGAAGTGCTCAACTGGTCGATCTCGCGTGATGGCATCGACAAGCTCAAGCAGGCCCACAAAACCGCATTCAAGGCCTACCTCAAGCACGGCGTCTCCATCAAACGCCTCAACCCCGAGCTGCTCGATCGCTACAATCTCGACAAACTCGCCGAAGCGCTCGATCCGACCGCCGACCTCGACTTCGACTATCTCGGCATTCAGACACTTTACGACCGCTACCTCATTGTCGACAAAACCGGCAACAAGCCGCGCCGTCTTGAAACGCCGCAGTTCTTCTGGATGCGCGTGGCGATGGGCCTCTTCAAGCGCGAGGAAAGCAACCGCGATGAATGGGTTGTGCGCC
>JBIKIK010000226.1:0-2639 GCA_044361655.1 Luteolibacter sp.
GTTGGCCACGGTTATTGGTGGGGCATGAGCAGCAAGCGATGGTTGGCGCCGTGGAAGGATTCGGCGGAAAAGCCGGCGATTTACCATTGCATCAGCCGTGTGGTGGACCGGCGGTTTGTGTTTGAGGAAACCGAACGCGAGAAGTTTCGGGCCTTCATGCGCATGCAGGAAAATTTCTCGGGCTGCAGGATTTTGTCTTACTGCCTGATGTCGAACCACATCCACATCCTGCTCGAGGTGCCGCCGATGCCTGCCGAAGGCATCTCCGACGCCGAGCTTTTGAAACGCCTCTCCGCGATTCAGACCGAGGCCTTCGTGGCCGTGGTGGCGAAGGAATTGTCCGACGCGCGCAAGGCAGGAAACACGGCCCTCGTCGCCGAAATCCAAGCACGCTTCACCTATCGCATGCACGACTTGAGCGAGTTCATGAAGACCGTGCTGCAGCGATTCACGCGGTGGTTCAATCGCACTCACAACCGCACAGGCACCCTATGGGAAGAGCGCTACAAGAGCGTGATCGTCGAAAGCGGTATCGCGGCGCGCACGATGGCGGCATACATCGATCTCAATCCGGTGCGCGCCGGGATGGTCTCCGACCCCGCAGAATATCGCTGGAGCAGCTATGGCGAAGCGGTGGGAGGCGGGCCGAAGGGCAACGGCAAGAAGGCTCGCGAGGGTTTGGTGAGAGCCTGCATGAGCCATCAGGGAGCAGGCTTTGAGGCGGATCGATGGAAAGAAATTTCGCGCGTCTATCGGCGTGCGATGGGGCTTGCCTTGGGTCGTAAGAGCGGAAACGCCACTGTCGAAAAAGGCGCAGTGCGGCCGCAGATGAACACCGCGGAAGCCTTGGAAGCAAAGGAGAACGGCACTGTCCTGCCTGATCTTGGCATGGCAACGATGCTGCGTTGTCGCGTGCGATATTTCACCGATGGCGCGGTGATTGGCAGCAAGGCATTTGTCAACGAAGTCTTCGCCGGCGCGAGAGAGCGATTCAGTCCGGGACGCAAAGACGGCGCGCGGAAACTACGAGGCAGCGCGCGTCACGCAGCCGACATGCTATGGAGTGCCCGGGATTTGCGACTGCGGGTTTGAGGCTTTGCTTGTCGCTCCTCAAGTCCCGCAAAAAGTGCGATATGGCGTGGTCGATGCGGGTGGCGGGCAGGTGTATTCGTCGTCCCGATCGGTATAAGGGTTAGCGAGCGCGGATAACAGCCGCTCGAGCACGGACATGTCGCCGTGATCGCTCGCGGCGGCGAGGGCTTCCTCGACCTTGTGGTTGCGCGGGATCACGGCCGGGTTGTGTGAGCGCATGTTGCTTGCGCTCTCGGCGGGGGGCTGTGGTTGGCGTGCGAGTCGGGCTTTCCAGCGACTGTGCCAGGCGACGAAAGCGGCATCGGCAAAGGGCGCGGCGGAGATCGATTTTTCATCGCTTAAGGCGCGGAAGCTTGGGGTGAAGTCCATCCGGTTTTGTTGCATCCAATCGAGCAAGGCATCGACCAGCTCGCGGTCGCCCGGCTCATCGGTCATCAGTCCAAGCTTGTTTCTCATGCCGGCAAGCCAATGGCTTTGGAAAATGGTTTCAAATTCCCCCAAGGCCTCATTGGCGAGATCGACGGCGGTTTTTTCATCCTTGTGCAGAATGGGCAGCATCGCTTCGGCGAGTCGCGCGAGATTCCAGCGCGCGATTTCCGGTTGCTTGCCATACGCATAACGCCCTTGGCGGTCGATCGAACTGAAAACGGTCGCGGGATCATAAACATCCATGAACGCGCAGGGCCCGTAATCAATCGTCTCGCCCGAGAGCGCCATGTTGTCGGTGTTCATCACGCCGTGGATGAAGCCGACATGCAGCCACTTCGCGATGAGCGCGCACTGACGATGCATGACGGCTCTAAAGAATGCGATGTGACGCGAGTCGGCGGCGTCAGTAATTTCCGGGAAATGCCGCTGCCGCGTGTGATCTGCCAAGGCCCGCAGTGCTGCCGTGTCTTCGTGTGCTGCGGCCCATTGAAATGTCCCGACGCGAATGTGGCTGGCAGCGACGCGCGTGAGTACCGCGCCGGGGAGTTCGTCGTTGCGAAACACCGGCTCGCCCGTCGACGCAACCGCAAGGCTGCGGGTCGTCGGAATGCCAAGCGCATGCATCGCTTCACTGATGACATACTCACGCAGCATCGGGCCCAAGGCTGCGCGACCATCGCCACCGCGCGAAAACGGCGTGCGGCCCGAGCCTTTCAACTGGATGTCAAATCGCGCGCCATCCGGCGCAAGATGCTCGCCAAGCAAAATGGCCCGACCATCGCCGAGTCCAGTGAAGTGGCCAAATTGATGACCCGCATAAGCCTGTGCGATCGGTTCGGCGCCTTCGGGGATTTGGTTTCCGGAAAAAATCGCCGCCCCATCCTCGCGCTCAAGTTTGGTCGCATCCAAACCGAGCGAAGCCGCCAGCGCGTGATTGAAAATCACAAGTGCGGGCTCGCGCACCGCCACCGGTCGCGTCCGCACGAAGAACAATTCCGGCAGTCGCACATACGAGTGATCCCATCGCCAGCCGGCGTCAGCGTTTTGGTCGGATTTGGGGTGCAAGCTCACGGGGAAAAGCGGTAAACGCGAAAAGGTTGAAGAGGAAGAAGCCGTCG
>JBIKIK010000227.1:0-2636 GCA_044361655.1 Luteolibacter sp.
GCAGTCATCCTCGACCCATTGCCACTGAGCCCTCTCGGCAAACCCCTGCGCGCGGAAATTTTTCGCATGGTTCTCGCATAGGCAGGGACGGCCTTCCAAGGCGTCCGCCGCGAATGAAATGCCCTCGCCGAGGCTGCATCTTCACGCGTGAATTTTTTTCCCGGATCGTGGGCTTGGTTGAAGACCCTTGAGAAGTTCCTTTCTCGAAACTCCCAGCGAAAACAGCGAACGAAAAATCAGATCGAGAGAAACTGTCGGATGTCCGGCCTCCATTTTTGCCAAGCGGGATTGGCTGGTTTGCAGTTTTGTGGCGGCGACCTGCTGGGTCATTTTTTTGGCCTGACGGGTGCTTTTCAGTAAACGGCTCGCGGCGAGACGCGTTTCGATGAAATCCATGTCGGCATCGGACAATTCAAGAAAATCTTGAACAGATCCCTCGATCCAGTCGGCTTTAGTACTCGCCCTTTTTCCAGTGTCTTTTTGCTTCTTCATATTGGCTTAGTCTTTTGCGACAGATGTCGATGATGGGTTTTGGGGTCTTTTGGGTTTTCTTTTCGCTTATCTCCAAAATCACGATGGCGTTCGCATCCATAAAATAAAATAGGCGCCAAGTTTTGTTTTTGTCGTTCACGCGCAATTCATGACACGCCGTGCCAATCGATGGCATAGGCCGGGAGTGTGGCAGCGAAAGTTTTTCACCCTCTTGGACCTGCCGGAGAAGAAATCCCATCTCTCGTCGAGCCTGAGTGCTCATCGGAGGTGTTTTCACTTCGCCTGCCAGCCATCGCAAGGGCTTACTCACAGGAAAATGAATATGTCAGATTTGACATTATCGCAATTAAAAAATTTCCCTCAAACTCGCTCCCCCCCTTCAAGATACCTCCAGCACAGCCACGCGAGGCCCCATGAGGTGAGGGCAAAGGCGAGGATCCTCACCAGCACCCATGGGCCATGGAAAAACGGGTGCCACAAGTGCGGCAGGGTCCGGCCGAGCAGCAGGGGTGCGGCGGAGTGAAAAAGATAGAGCCCGAAGCTGAGTCGGCCGACGTGCTGGACGGCCGAATGTTCGAGCAAGCGCCCGATGCCACCGCCGATGCCTGCGAGCGTGGATGAGATAAGCCCGGCAAATGCCACGGCGATCAAAGTCTGTTGCAGGTAGTGCAGCCCTGCGACTTGCCGATCCATTTCATTGAGCGTGTACAGCGCGACATAACCGATCAGCGCGAGCCATGCGATGAGCCTTAGCCGTTTGTCTCCGGCGGGCATGCCTTTCTCTATCGCCCATGCAAGCAGTGCACCGATGCCGAAGTAATCCATCGCCGAGCTGGTGATTGCTTCGGCATGATAAATTTGAGGGAAACCATGCTCGCAAATCAGCCGCGACAGCGGAGCGATGGCAACGCAGGCAAGAAAGAGCGGCGCTAGCAACCGTCGCGGCACAAAGAACACCAGTAGCGGCCAGCAAAGGTAAAATTGTACCTGGATCGCAAGGCTCCAAAAGGGCGCCGAGGCGCTAGGCCATTTCGGCGTCATCGCCATATGGAAATTTGAAAGATGCGCAAAATACGCGAAGGCATGCTCACGGATGTCACCCGCGCCGAGCAGCATTGTAAAAATCATCGCAGCATAACAGGGCCAAAGGATCCGCGCCATGCGCCGTTTCGCAAAGCGCCGGTAAGCGACCCATTTCCACGCACCTCCGCCACCCTCACCGCGCGACCTTTCCCACAACAAAATCCGCGTGATCAGAAATCCGGTCAGCGTCAGAAAGAAAAACAAGCCGATCTCAAAGGGCCATGGCCCGCGCCATTCCCGCGGTGCCCAATGGAGCCACATCACGCCCGCCACCGCCAGTGCCCGCCAGCCGTCGAGCTGCGTGTTGCGCTTTGCGTCTGGCATGCGGTCTTGTCCCACGCGCCAAACGGCGAGGCAAGGGGAATTGCCCGATGTGCATCGAGCGCATGCTTGTGTTTATTCGCGGTCTGATCGCAAACGATCGCCCACGGCGCGCTTTAACCTTTCACATCCGCAGACCAAGCGACAGATTTCAAGCATCCCCGTTCCATGGAAACCACCGGCCGCATCATTCTTGTCCCGACACCGATCGGCAATCTTGGCGACATCACGCTGCGTGCAGTGGAAGTGTTGAAAAGTGCCGACCGCATCGCCTGCGAAGACACCCGCCGCACCGCACCGCTGCTCGCGCATCTTGGCATCTCGGGCAAAACACTCGTCTCTTTGCACGAACACAACGAAGCGCGCCGCGCACCCGAACTCGCGGAGGCAGCGCGCAACGGTGAAGCCATCGCGCTAGTCACCGATGCGGGCATGCCCGGAGTTTCAGATCCCGGCTACCGCGTCGTGCAGGCCTGCATCGAATCCGGCACGCCGCTCGAAGTGCTGCCCGGCCCCTCGGCGGTGATCACCGCATTGATCGGATCCGGCTTCCCCTGCCACGCATTCCGCTTTGGCGGATTCCTGCCGGTGAAATCCGGCAAGCGCAAATCCACTCTCGAGGCCGTGTTGTCATCCGGCGAAACAGGGATCTTTTTTGAATCGCCGCACCGCCTAGTTTCGACGCTGGAAATTCTCGCCGAGATTGATCCCGCCGCCCGCGTGTGCGTCGCGCGCGAACT
>JBIKIK010000228.1:0-2621 GCA_044361655.1 Luteolibacter sp.
AATGAAATTTTAAGAACAACGGAAAGATTCATCCGCAAACATCGCAATTCAGGCCATGCAAATCCTGAATCCCCCCAACAAAAAAAGCCTCAACCCACTGAGGATCAAGGCCTTGAAGATGGCTCCGGCGGTTGGGATCGAACCAACGACCTAGTGATTAACAGTCACCCGCTCTGCCGCTGAGCTACGCCGGATTTCGCAGAAGCGAATGTGGGCGGGAAGATGGATTCGCCAGCCCCATGGTGGCAAGGGAAAAATGACAAGGGGCAGAAATTTCCTCTTGTGGAGCAATGCAGGGATGCATCAGCCACCGGCAGCGAGCGTGACGACCTCGACCTTCGAGCCGGATCTGACTTCGACGCTTGCGTAGTCGCGCGTAAAGACCGCTTGTTCGTCGAGCTCGACGACGACCGGTTTGCCCTCGAGACCGAGGCTGGCAAGCAGCGCGCTCACGTTGAGCGGGCATTGCACGGCATGGGGCTGACCATTGAGTTGGATGCTGTCGTTCATTTCCACTGCTGGAGTTGTTCCGGGAAGGGGCAGTTGCTGCAATCGGAAAAATCCTCGAGACAAAAATCCTGATACACTTGCAGCAGTGCCTGGTGATGACACACGCGCTTCAACCATGGTGCCGAGGCCTTGGTGGATCCGAAGAGGCGCAGCGAACAGCGCTTCACTTTGTCGTTGGGCGATGACTGACGGAGCTTGTGGTAGCTGCGAAAATTCATGCCATCCTCATGCATCGCCAAAGGAATGAGGTGGTTCGCAGCGAGTTCCAAAGCTTGCGATCGACCGAACACCGCAACATGCCGCGCCGATGCCGCCGCAGTGAGCGTGTGACGCCGCGACCAAAACGGATGCTCGAGCGAATGGAGGAAGTCCACCAGCGGCTTGACCTCAAAGGGTCGTGCAAATGCAAGTTTGCGAAACTGCGGCCATGCGGAAATCAGTGCCGCCAAGGCCCCCACCCTGCGGTGCGGATGATTGGCCGGACGCTGGCCATGCGTTTTCCATGGGATCGCGCGATGCCCGGCAAATTCATAACGGCTGCGGCACTTCCACCATTGCTCCCACAAATTTCGCAAATAATCGCGCGCCTCCGGTTCCGCGCGTTCGTGCAAACCGGGCTCCAAAAATCCGGCCACACCAAACAGCACCGCTTCCATGGAATCCGCCTCGGCACGCATCGCATCGAGCGGCGCACGCTGCGCAAGAAGCCTCATCGCCAAGGCATTGCCGCCATAACCAAGCGTCTCGGCACATGAAAAAAACAAGGCCGCGTCCCTGCCATGCACCTCGGCGACCTTCAACCAACGCGATGCCTTCAACTGCGCCCGATGCACCGCCGCCTCACGCAGCAAGCGCTCAACACCGGCGCTTGCAATGTTCTTGAGCGGATACACGCAGCGACCAGGATGCGCGATCGCGACCTCACGCATCGGACGATTCAGTGCATCCGCCAACTGCGTTTCACTGATCGCAATTTGCACAACCTCGCGGTTCTCACAGGTCCGCGTGAAAAACTGCCGCGCGCTGGTTTGGAAAACCACATGCAGGATCACATCCTTGAATGCCGGATTCACCGCATGACCGTGCGCCTCCCATGCCTCGGGCGTGGGATCCAGTTCGAGCGGACCACGGCACGTTTCACCATCGATCTCGACAGCCGCATGCATGAAGTCCGGCCCCTCGCCGCGATTCCATTCGCCAAATTGCACAAGCTTCACCTGCTTGCCACAGACCGTGCGAAACTCCCTCCCAAAGGCACCGGCAAACCACAAGGCCTGCAACTCAAGCTCGGGTGGCAACGCACGCAATGTCGTCTCGGCAAATGCCAAGGGCGGATGCCACACCGATTCTAACAGAAATCCATAAGTCATGCGTCGGTCCCTTTGGGAAAAAATTTCATTTCGGCTTTGCCTGGGCTCCCGGATTTTTTTCCGGCGGCTTATTGATTTGCGGCGGCTCGATGATGTCGATCCAGCCCTTCAGCGCGTCGGCTTCGGGAATCGACCCGTAACGCATCTGCGCATCGCGCAAACCGCGCATGGCAAGATCCTTGCGACCGCCCGCGCGATCCATAGCAATGAGGTGCATGTCGAGCCGCATCTGGTCATCAGTCGCCGGGTAAAGCGTCTTGGCCTCGCGAAACTTCAGCGCCGCCTCAGCCTGCAAGCCCTGATGCAGCAGACCCAAGCCCTGCGCCTCGAGCAACACACCACTTCTCAAACGCATCGCCGCCGAGGAAAGTTGCCGCCGCCGTTCCCATGCATCGTCGGGCCACTGCAACAACGCCGCACGCAAGGCGCGATATGGCACATCCTCTTTGAGAATGTCGCCACCACCACCGAGATGCGCAAACGGTCGATACAAAGGATCGCCCAACACCACCCCCTGCCAAGATGTCACCGGCATCGCCATCCAACACGCTTCGACCCAGCTGTGACCATCCAACAATCGCTGCTGGATGATGCCCAAATCATGCGTGAGGTGTAGGTACGGCTCATAAACATTTCCTGCCGTCACCGTCGCACCGCGAGCCAACAACGGCGCGCACCAGTTCTTCGACGCATTGCCAAGCTGCTCGGCGCTGAACGAATGCAAATGCACCGCCACCGCGC
>JBIKIK010000229.1:0-2596 GCA_044361655.1 Luteolibacter sp.
ATGCCTTTGGCCCACGAGATGCCGTCGGGCTCGACTTCGGGTGCGATCATGCGCCATGCCATCGCGTCGCCGCAGCGGCCGAAGCCGACTTGCACTTCATCGATGAACAAAAGCAGGTCGTGCTTTTTGCAAAGGGCCGCGACCGCGCGCAGGAATTCCGGCGTGGCGGGGTTGACTCCGCCCTCGCCTTGGATTGGCTCGAGCAAAATCGCCGCCGTCTCCGGGCGCACGGCATTTTCGAGCGCCGCGATGTCGTTGAAGGGCAGGTAACGAAAGCCGGGCAGCAGCGGATCGAAGCCTTCCTGAATTTTTGCCTGACCAGTGGCCGACATCGAGCCAAGCGTGCGGCCGTGGAATGATTGGAGGAAAGTGATGACCTCGTAGCGTGGCGAGCCATCCGCTTGCGGGCGTTTGTGACCGAAGCGGCGAGCCGACTTGATGAGCCCATCGTTCGCCTCGGCGCCGGAGTTGGAGAAGAAAACCTTGCCCGCTAGGCGGACATGGTGGGTGTTGATTTCCTCCGCGAGTTCCGCCTGCAGTGGGATCTGATAGAGGTTCGAGCAATGAATCAATTTGCCCGCTTGCTCGTGGATCGCTTCGACCAAGCGCGGGTGGCAATGGCCGAGCGAACACACGGCGATGCCGGTGCAGAAATCGTAGTAATGTTTCCCATCCGCATCCCAAAGGTGGCAACCCTCGCCACGCTCCGGCACAAGCGCGAATCGCCCGTAGGTGGGAAGGACATGCTGCTGGAATTGATCGGCGGTGGACATCGAAGTGGAGGACCATAGCGACCAACCCGCGATTGGCAAAGCGTGAAATAAGCCTTCCTAGCGCTGCCGAAACACGGGATTTACCGACGATTCCGCTCGCGGGGGCGACCGTTTCCGATTGGAATCCGCCAGACGAATCCATTCATTCGACACGCATGCGACTCAAACTCACCATCGCCTACGACGGACGCCCCTACAACGGCTGGCAATCGCAGGCCTGCGGCAACACCGTGCAGGATTTCATTCTGCGCGCGTTGGAGGAGGTGGCGAAACAACCGATCAAGCTCCAAGGCTCCGGCCGCACCGACACCGGCGTGCACGCGCTTGGTCAGGTCGCGCATTTCGACGCGCCGGCCGAGAGTTCGATGAACGCATACAACTGGGTGCCGGCACTCAACACCAAACTTCCGGCAACCATTCGCATCATGGCCTGCGAGGAAGTGCAGCAGGATTTCCACAGTCGCTTTTCGGCGATCGGAAAAATTTACCACTACGACATTTGCACCGATCCGGTGTTGCCACCCTTGAAGGCCGGTCTTGCATGGCACTTGCCTCGCGCGCTTGATGCCGTCGAGTTGCAACGCGCGCTCGATCTGTTCATCGGTCGTCACGACTTTCATGCCTTCGCTGCCTATCGTGGCAACGAACAAGCCGACATGGATTGGCATCGCACGATTCATCGCGCGGAACTTGAGACGCTCGCTGATGGTTATCGCATTACCTTTGTTGGCGATGGGTTTTTATACAAAATGGTGAGGCTGCTCACCGGTGCTGCCGTGCACGCCGCACAAGGCCGCATGCGCATGGATGATCTCGCTGCGTTGTTGGATCAGCCCCCCGGCCTGCCTCTGGGAAAATCGCCCAACTGCGCGCCATCAGATGGCTTGTATTTGCAGGAGGTGCTTTATGAATGAGTTTTTTCAATCGATCACCTCGTTTGAGGGCGTGGGTCTTGGTCTTGCTTGGGCGATCACGGCCTGTTTGCTGATCGCCGGATTTGCGGGTTGCATCTTGCCCTTGGTGCCGGGTCATTTGCTTTTGCTGATGGCGGCGCTTGGGCATCGGCTAATGCTTGGAGCGGAGGGCTCGGGGCTGAGTTGGTGGTCGCTGGGTTTCTTGGCATTGATGGCGATCATTTCACAGCTGCTTGAGATGGCGAGTGGCGCGGCGGGCGCGAAACGATTTGGCAGCACGCGATGGGGAGTGATCGGTGCCTTGCTTGGCGGCGTGCTCGGAATGTTTTTCATGCCGATTGGCCTGCTGGCGGGTCCGCTTCTCGGCGCGATTTTCTGCGAGCTCGTTTTTGCACGGGAGCAAATGTCCGCTGCATGGCGCTCGGGCGTGGGTTCATTGGTCGGGACTGTCGCAGGGATGGGCATCAAGCTGGTCTTTGGCATCGCGATGATCCTTTGGTTTTTCCTCGATGTGTTTTTCATCGGCTGAGGCCTGCACACGCGTGGGCGTTGCATCTTTTCCTTGGACTTCATCGCGAACGGGGGCAACCTCTCCCTTGCCGCTCCCCGGACGGTCGCAATTTTCGCACAAGCGGGAGTTGAGGAAAGTCCGGACACCACAGGGCAACGCGCCTCATGAAAGTGAGGGACGGGAACCGCGAGGAACCCGGACGGAAAGTGCAACAGGAAACATACCGCCGATGGCCTGCAAGGGCACAGGTAAGGGTGAAATGGTGGGGTAAGAGCCCACCGCGCCGAGGGCAACCGGAGCGGCATTGCAAACCCCGCGTGGTGCAAGACAGAACAGGGGAAGGGCTGCCCGCCCGTCAATCTCCGGGTATTAGTCGCACTCCGCGCAAGCGGGGCGCT
>JBIKIK010000052.1:0-8950 GCA_044361655.1 Luteolibacter sp.
ACCACACGGCTGATGCAATGGTAAATCGCCGGCTTTTCCGCCGAATCCTTCCACGGCGCCAACCATCGCTTGCTGCTCATACCCCACCAATAACAACCGCCAGGCCAGATCGCAATAAGAATTCATACAATTTGTCTGGGAAAATGTATAATAGAATAGCAGCTGGTAGCTGGCTTCAGGGTAGACAAGGGCGCCGGGCAAAGCGGGTTTTTATTGCCGATGTGCATTGGCTTTTGCTGCCAGTGCGGTCAAATTCGGTACTTGGACTGGTCGCGCTGGGGGCTAGTTTCGCTCCATGTCAGCTATCGCGTTCGACCTTTTAGTCATTGGTATTTATTTTGCGATCATTGTGGCGATCGGCGTGCATTTTAGCACCCGCAACCGCGATGTGTCGGAATTCGCGCTCGGAGGGCGCTCGATTCCGTGGTGGGCGGTGCTGGCCTCGATCCTAGCTTCGGAGATCAGCGCTGGGACTTTCTTCGGTTCGCCCGGCGAGGGATTTCGTTCGCGAAACTATACCTACGCGCAGTTGATGGTCGGCTACCTGCTGGCGCGTTTGATCGTGAGCGCGGTCTTCATTCCGGCGTATTACCGCCACAATGTGGTGAGCATCTACGAATTTTTGGAAATGCGCTTCGGCCCGCGCACGCGGCGGATTGCCAGCGCGGTATTTTTGCTCACCCGATCCTTGGCCAGCGGTTCGCGCCTGTGGGTGCCAACCTTGCTGCTGCTGGTCATCTGGGACCGCATGAACCCCGGAAACCCCTTGGGAAATTGGGAGCAATTCTGGTTCACTGGCGCCGCGCTGGTAGTGATCAGCCTTCTAACCGCGGCCTACACCGCGATCGGCGGGATCAAGGCAGTGATCTGGACCGATGTGCTGCAAATTCTGGTGTTGTTCTGCGCGCTGGGATTCTCGGTATTTTTCCTGTTAGGACACATCCCCGGCGGATGGGAAGGGGCGAAATCGCACCTCACGGCGGCGGGTGACTTGAGACTGTGGCAGTGGGAGGGCGACGAACCGGCGGACAGCACCTGGGGAAAAATCAAGAGTGTGCTCGAAACCGAATTCACCGTTTGGGCGGCATTGTTTGGCTCTCTGTTTGTGACGCTGGCCACGCACGGCACCGATCAGGACATGGTGCAACGCATGCTGACCGCCAAGGACAAGAAACAGAGTGCGGTGGCGACCATTCTCTCCGGCATCGCCGACATTCCGGTGACTTATGCCGTGTTGACCATCGGGATTCTGCTCTCGGTTTACTACGGTCATGTCGTGAGCGACGCAAATCTGCCGATGGCCGGGGGTAAACCCGACAGCACGAGGGTGTTTCCGTATTTTGTGATCGATGTGATGCCCGGCGGTCTGAGGGGTTTGGTGATCGCGGGTGTTCTGGCAACCACGATGGGGTCCCTGGGCACGGCGATGAATTCGCTGGCGACAAGTTACTCGCGCGATTTCCATTTCCGTTGGTTCAAAACGCCGGATGACGACGCGGCGCGTGTACGGGTGATCAAGTGGTCGACGCTGTGGTTCACGCTCATTTTGATCGGTGTCGGACTCGCCACAGCCTTCATCAAGGCGCACAACCCCGGGCTCAGCATCATTGGGATCATTCTTGGAAGTTTCGGCTACACTTACGGCTCGTTGCTGGGGATTTTCATGGTCGCTTTGTTCACCCGCAATCGCGGCAGCGAGTTTGGAAATCCGATCGCGATGCTCGCTGGATTTGTGGCCGTCGCATTCTTGAGCAATTTGCCCAACGACCTCTGGAAGATGATCGCGGGCGGGCACTTGTACACGAATCCCGATTGGTTCCCGGTGATCGAGTTCCCTTGGCGCATCATGGCCGGCACGCTGGTGACGGTGGCGGTCGCATTGTGCTTCAAGAGCGAACGCGCGCAATCAAGCGAGTTGTCCTAACAGATGCGACTTGCACATTGGCGTTGATGTAAAACTTTTCGTCGCGGGCCACGCATCGCAATGTGCTTGTTTTTCAAGGGGATAGCGAAATTCCGCGATCATGTGTCATGTTTTGCTTTGGAAAATCGAAGTAAATCGTTCGTCAAGTTTCAAAAAAATCTTTTCGTGGAACGCTTGTGGAATCGTGTGCTTCGCGATGCGCGATGAGTGGCTAAAAAAATTATTTTTCCATCACGCGATTTCGTCGTTCAGAGTTCCCCACACGCATGACGCCACTGCTCGATGAAGTGGGTTTGATGCGCATCAAAGAAACTTTTTAAATTTACGGCGAAGCAATGGAATCGGTTGAGGTGGCAGCGAGTGAAGTGATTGAAAATCACAACTTGGAGGATGGCATGGGAGGATGGGATGCGGTGAGCTCGGCATTGAGGGGCTCGGTCGGTGAGGATGCGTTTCAGCGTTGGTTCGGTGCGGCGGTTTGGAAGGGTGTGAGCGACGGTGTCGCCACGCTGGCGGTACCGGGCGAGATTCACCAAGTGTGGATCGAGACAAATTACCTGCCGGAGCTGCAGTCTGCGGTTTTGGAGGCATTTTCCGATGCCCGCGAGGTCGTGGTGGCCATCAACGACGCCAAGGCGCCTGCGGCGGCCGGATCCAGCGCTTCGGCGGAGATTCGCGCCGGGCGAACCCCGACGCTCGAGGGCGAGGCTCTCGACCGGCGGATCAAGAGTTCGGGCCTGAATCCGGCGCATACCTTTGCGAGCTTCGTGGTCGGCGCCAACAGCCAGTTTGCGCACGCCGCCTGCGAGGCGGTGGCCAAAAAAGCCGGCATCGGCTACAACCCGCTCTTCATTTACGGCGGTCCGGGCCTAGGCAAGACCCACCTGATGCAGGCGATCGGTCAGGAAATTTTGCGCCGTCGCCCGGCCTCGCGGGTCGTGTACCTGACCTGCGAAAAGTTCACCAACGAGTTCATCGACGCCGTGCGGCGCGGCGATCTTGAGAAATTCCGTCGGCGCTATCGCAGCGCCGATGTTTTGCTCATCGACGATGTGCAATTCCTCGCGGGCAAAGAGCGCTCGCAGGAGGAATTTTTCCACACCTTCAACACCCTCCTCGACGGCCGCAACCAGGTGGTGCTCACCTGCGACCGTCCAGCCTGCGAAATCAAGAGCCTCGAGCCGCGCCTCATCTCGCGCTTCGAGTGCGGCCTCACCGTCGAGATGCAGCCACCGCAACTCGAGACGCGCCTCGCGATCCTGCACAAAAAATCGCAGGACTGGAAGGTGCGCGTCGACGAATCGATCCTTTTGTTCCTTGCGGAAAAAATCCGCACCAATGTCCGCCGGCTTGAGGGTGCCCTGATGCGCGTGGCGACCTATGTTTCTCTGGCAGGCGACGCGCTCACGGTCGAAAAGGTCGAGCACCTGCTCCGAGACCTGATCCGCGAAGAGGCCAGCCGCCAGGTGAGCATCGACGCGATCCAAAAGGCCGTGGCCGAGCACTTCGATGTGCGCTTGGCCGACATGACCAGCCGCCGGCGCCCGGCGAGCATCGCTTTTCCGCGTCAGGTGGCGATGTACCTGAGTCGCTCGTTGACCAAAGGCTCGCTCGTCGAAATCGGCGAGGCATTCGGTGGTCGCGACCACGGCACGGTGATCCATGCCTGCAAAAAAGTGGTGGAAAAAGTCGATGCCGAGCCCGGCATGCGCGAGCTCATCGAGCGTTTGGAATCGCGGCTCAAGCGCTGATTCCGGCGGGCGGTGGAGATTCTTCCGCCAAATGCACAGATAGGCTTGCCAAGGTCCGGCGAAAACGGAAACTCCCTTGGTCAACCACCCTGGTTCCATTTCATGAAATTCCGTATTTCCAAGGAAGCGTTTCTCGAAGGTCTGCAAAAAGTCCAGCATGTCGTCAGCTCGCGCACCACACTGCCGATCCTTTCCAATGTGCTGCTCGTCGCCCGCGACGGACGCCTGCAGTTCACCACCACCGACCTCGATGTTGGCATCACCGGATCGGTCGAAGCCCAGATCGACAAGGAAGGTGCCACGACGCTGCCTGCCAAGCGCTTGGTGAGCATCGTGCGCGAGCTTCCCTCAAGCGAGGTTGAGGTGTCGGTGGATTCGAAAAACCACGCGTCGATCCGCAGCGGTCCGTCATTTTTCAAGATCATCGGCCTCGGCGAGAGCGAGTTCCCGCCGCTGCCGGATTTCTCCGCCGCCAAGGAATTTCGCATTCCACAAAATGTCCTGCGCGATGGTTTGAAAAAAACCTCCTATGCCATCTCGACCGATGAGACCCGCTATGTGCTCAACGGTATTTTCACCTCGTTCCGCGATGGCAAGATGACGCTGGTGGCGACCGACGGACGCCGTCTCGCAATGGTCGATTCCGATCTCGAGTTTCCCGCCTCGCACGAAACGGATGTCATCATCCCGTCGAAAGCGGTTCAGGAGCTGCAGCGCCTGCTCGGCGACAACGGTGACCTGATCTTGAAGCTCAATGACAACCAGATCTCGTTCGCGATCGGCGACACTCTGCTTTGCAGCAAGCTCATCGACGGCAACTACCCCAACTACCGCCAGGTGATCCCCGGCGATAGCAACGAACGCGTGGTGATCTCGCGCGAGGCGCTGCTCGAAACCGTGCGCCGCGTTTCGCTACTCTCTTCCGACAAGGCAAATTCCGTGAAGCTCGTCTTCAGCGAAAACCGCATCGAAGTGACCGCCAACTCGCCGGATGTCGGTGAAGCTCAGGAGTCGATGGATGTCATCTATCAGGGCCCACCGATGCAGATCGCGTTCAACCCCGAGTTCCTTCAAGCCCCGCTGCGCGCGCTCGACAGCGAGCATGTGTACCTCGACCTCATCGACGAGATGAGCCCCGGTGTTCTGCGCATCGAAGGAACCTTCCTCTATGTGCTGATGCCAATGCGCGTCACGAACTGACCCGACAGGGGCGAATCATTCAGAAAAGATTGACCGCCAAGCCGCCAAGGTCGCCAAGGAACGCAGAGAAGAAGAGGTCATTGGTCAATAGTCATTGGTCATCGGGGAAGAGAATGAATAAGCCGACTCTTCTCTTGAATCTTGCTTCTTGAAGTCTTGGCTCTCCCACCAGCGCCGAAACCATCGCCGCAGGCGCCGTAGCGGGCAAGATGCCCACTCTCCCTCGCGAAGATGCTCTGCCTTCTTCAAGCGAGTGCCTTGAAGCGTTCGTAGGCGGCGTTCCAGTCGGCGCTTTGGTGTGGCTCGTAGGTTTTGAAATCGAATGAGCGTCGAATGAGTTCTCGCCCTGCCTCGAAGTTCTCGAGGTGGCCGGTGCCGATCATTTGCGTGATCACATTGCCGCATGAGGTCGCCTCAATGGGACCGGCGATGACCTTGATGCCGAGGGCGTCGGCGGTCGATTGACAAAGCGGTTCGTTTTGGATGCCGCCGCCGCCGGCGTGGAGTTGGTCGAATGTCGTGCCGGTGAAGGCCTTGATGTGATCGAAGACCTCGCGGTATTTCAGCGCGAGCGAGTCGGTGGCGATGCGCAGGATCGTGCCTTTGTCGGCAGGAATTTTTTGTCCGGATTTTTCGCACCAGCTGCGGATTTTTTCCGGCATGTTGCCGGGGCTCGCGAAGACTTCGTCATCGGGGTTGATGAATGCCGAGAAAGGTTCCGCCGCTTCGGCCATGCGGGTCATGGTGGCATAGTCGATCGATTCGCCATCAAGTTCCCATTGGCGTTTGCATTCCTGGATGAGCCAGAGCCCGGCGATGTTTTTGAGAAAACGCACGCTTTGGTTCACGCCGAGTTCGTTGCTGAAGCCTCGCGCAAGTGCTTCGGGTGTGGTGACCGGGGTGTTTGTTTCCACGCCCATGATCGACCAAGTGCCAGACGACAGCCAAAGTTTCTGTCCATCGCGCATCGGAATGCCTGCGACGGCGGATGCGGTGTCGTGGCTGGCCGAGGCGACAACCGGGATTCCGGATTTGCCGATGAAGTTGGCGACCGCATCGCGGATTGGTCCGAGCACGGTGCCGGGCGCGACGATTTCGCCAAACATTTTGCGCGGCAGGCCGAGGGCATCGATCACCGGCCATGCCCAATTGTCGGTCGTGGGATCGACGAGTTGCGAGGTCGATGCGATGCTGCGCTCGACTGCTCTGCGACCGGTGAGCCAGTAGGCGAGGAGGTCGGGAATGAACAGCAGCGTCTCGGCAGAATCGATTGCAGGATTTTTTTTGTGCGCCTCGGCAAGCAGGTGCAGCGAGCTGTTGTAGAAATTCGTCTTGATGCCGGTATGGCGGTAAATTTCCACCTCGGGCATCAGCCCGTGCATGAGCTCGGCCATGCCCTCGAAGCGTGGATCGCGGTACTGATGTGGCATGCCGAGCAGGGTGCCGTTTTGGCCGATGAGGCCATGGTCGCAGCCCCAGGTGTCGATGCCGATCGAGACGATGCGCTCGCCATGGATCTCGACCGCGCGGCGCAGGCCTTCGAGGATGTCACGATAGAGGCCAACGATGTTCCAAAACGATCCGCCCGGCAGTTCGGTGCCGGGATTGTCAAAGCGGTGGATTTCCTCCAGCTCGATCTTATTGAGGTCGGTGGTGGCGGCGATCACGCGACCGCTGCCCGCTCCGAGGTCGACGGCAATGAAGGTGTGGGATGGCATGGTTCGGTGTTTTGGAAATGCGGATCATTTTTCATGGCACCCTTTGATGCAATCCCGAACATTGCCCGCAGCCGTCGAAATGCGGCCGAAAAAGAGTCTTGCCCGCAGCGTCCGGATCGCCTATCAAATGGCCATCACCGCTCCATGGTGATGTCGCAAGCCCATCGGCTGCCTCATGATTTCCTTGAAACGATACCCTATGACGCCCACGCCCGGTCCCGCAGACCGCATGCCTTCCGCTGTCCGCAATTCATGATTTCGCAGCCGGCTCATCGTTTCACGACACTCTTCGTCCGGATTTGCCGCGGCCCTGTCCGCGCACAGACCCGGGCGTCGCATCCACCCATCGGAGGACACAGCCATCGCTAAGCCACAAAGAGACCAAAACCGGGGTCGTTACCGCGACATGACGCGGATCAATGACCGAATTCGCGCCCCCAAAGTCCGCGTCATCATGGCCGACGGACAACAGCTTGGAGTCATGGGCTCCCGCGAGGCGCTTGCCAAGGCCCAGTCGCTCGGGCTCGACCTCGTCGAGATCGCCGGGCAGGTGGATCCGCCGGTGTGCAAGATCATCGACTACGGCAAGTTCAAGTATGAGCAGGCCAAGCTCAAAAAGCAAAAGTCGAAGAGCGCGACGCGCATGAAGGAAGTGAAATTCCGCGTCGGCACGGGTCAGCACGATTACAACATCAAGCTCGGCCGCGCGGAGGGATTCCTCGACGCCAATCACAAGTGCCGCTTCGTGCTGCAGTTCAAAGGCCGCGAAAACGCGCACAAGGAACTCGGCTTTGTCGTGCTCAACCGCATCATCGAAGACCTCAAGACCATGGCGCAAGTGGATCAACCGCCGCGCCTCAATGGTCGGGCCGTTGCCATGATCCTTTCACCGCTGCCTGCGCATCAGCGCAAGCGCAAGTTCCATCTCTTCCACGGCGAGCTGATGGAAGAGGACGATCACGACGAGGATGATGCCGCGGACGAGGACTTCGACGACGAAGTGCCAGACGAAGCACCCGAAGGCGAAGGCGCCGGAGAAGAAAAGCTCGAGGAGTCGGGCAAGGCTGAGTCCTGAGGTCGTTTTCCGCGCGTGTCGCCGATGCTTTACCTGTTCGACATCGATGGCACGCTCGTCGACACCGGCGGCGCCGGCATGGCGGCATTGAAACAAGCGACGCGCGAGGTTTTTGGTGACGATGGCCCAGAGCTCGACCTCGCCGGCGCGACGGATCTTGGCATCATTGGTGGCATTCACCGTCACTATGGCGTGGAGTTCACCGATGAAGGGTTTGCAAACTACCTTGCCGTTTACCATGAGCGTCTTGCAGAAAATCTCGCACGAGGTGAATTTGCAGGGCGCGTGATCGATGGGGTCAGTCCATTGCTGGATCATCTGGCTGCGAGTGAGCACGCCACGCTTGGTTTGCTCACCGGCAACACGGCGCAAGGTGCGGGCATCAAAGTGCGGCATTTCGGACTGGCCGATTATTTCGCCTTCGGTGCCTATGGTTGTGACCACGCCGACCGCAACCGGCTCGGCCCAATCGCACTGCAACGCGCCGAAGTGCATGCGGGCAAATCATTCAGCGCTGGAGAAACATGGATCATCGGCGACACCCCCAAAGACATCGCCTGCGCCAAAGCCATCGGCGCCCGCTGCCTCGCGGTGGCCACCGGCAGCTTCAGCATCAGCCAACTCCAAAGCCACGGTGCCGACCTCGTCGTCGCGTCGCTCGATGAGGCGATCGGGTGTATGGGTGGTGAAGAGTGATTGGTGATTCGTTATTTGTTATTGGGGAAGAGGGTGAGGAAGAGGGATTCTTCAAGGCAGGGACCTTTGTCCCTAAAGGTCCATTGAAAGAATCGTCGTTGAAGAGGTGACTTCTTCGAAAGCTTTACCGATGACCGATGGCATCTCTTTTGCTTGAGCCGTCGCGGCGGACCTTTAGGGACAAAGGTCCCTGCCATGTGAGCGATGACACACATAACTCTTGCATCATCGGTCTGATCCGGTTTTTTCCAACCTCATGGTGATCGCGTTTCACAAGCCCTATGGCGTGTTGTGCCAGTTTACGCCGGATCAGCCGGGTCAGCGGACCTTGGCGGATTTTGGTTTTCCGGCGGGGGTGTATCCGGTGGGGCGCTTGGACATGGATTCGGAGGGTTTGCTTTTGCTTTCGGATGAGGCCGGGTTCAATCATCGGCTGCTGAATCCGCTTGCGGCGCATGGGCGGACTTATTGGGCGCAGGTGGAGGGAGTGGCGGACGAGGGGGCCTTGCAGCGATTGAGGCGTGGCGGGATCGAGATTCAAAATTACCGCACGCTGCCATGTGGCGCGAAGTTGCTGCAGCCCGAG
>JBIKIK010000230.1:0-2566 GCA_044361655.1 Luteolibacter sp.
CATCATTTACGAAAGCCGCCCGAATGTCACCGCCGACGCGGCCGCGCTTTGTTTCAAGACCGGCAACGCCACGATCCTTCGCGGCGGCAGCGAGGCGATCCATTCAAACCGCGCGATCGCCGCAGCCCTCGCTTCAGCCGGCGCGCCCGAACATGCGATCCAACTCATTCCCTTCACCGATCGCGAAAGCGTCGCCGCTCTCGCGCAAATGGACAAGTGGCTCGATCTGATCATCCCGCGCGGCGGCAAAGGCCTCATCGAAACGGTGGTCTCGCTCGCACGCATGCCCGTGATCAAACACTACGACGGCATCTGCCACCTGTTTGTCGATCAGGCCGCCGATCTCGAAATGGCCGTAAAACTCACGGTCGATGCCAAGACCCAAAAGTGTGGAGTGTGCAACGCGCTCGAAACACTACTCGTGCACGAAGTGGTGGCCGCCAAATTTCTCCCGATGGTCGCCAGCGCGCTGCGCGCGAAAAAGGTCGAGCTTCGAGGCTGCGACAAAACCCGCGCGATTCTCGATGATTGCATCCCGGCAAGCGATGAGGATTGGGACACGGAATACCTCGACCTCATTCTCTCGATCAAGGTCGTGAGTTCGATCGATGAAGCCATCGATCACATCAACACCCACGGCTCGCATCACACCGACACCATCGTCACTGCCGATCAAGCCGCCGCCGATCGCTTCCTGCGCTCGGTTGACTCCGCATGCGTGTTTCATAATGTCTCCAACCGTTTCGCCGATGGCGGTGAATTCGGCTTTGGCGCCGAGATCGGCATCTCCACCGACAAACTCCACGCCCGCGGCCCCATGGGCCTGCGCGAACTCACCAGCTACCAATACCGCGTCCGGGGTAATGGGCAGACGAAAGCGCCGGTGGGGTGAGGGTGGAACTTTGAGTGGGTCACCCCCCACCTCACACCAATCCATCCTTCCGCGCTTGTTTCCAGTAGGCGTATTCGGAGCGGTTGAAGTCGATGTACTCGGGTGAGAGATCGCTGGAGTACATCGTGTAGCTTGCGTCGCCTTGGTTGAGTTGGATGTCGATTTCGAATTCATCTTCGGCGACGATGGCGCGAAGTTCCTTCATGGGCGTGGCCGCTTGGAGGCCACCGAGGCAGGCGGCTTTGCCGCCGATGTGGATGTCGACGAGTTCTTCGCGAATGCGCGCGCGCGAGTAGCCGACGGCGTGAATGATGCGGCCCCAGTTTGGATCGCCGCCGTTCCATGAGGATTTTACGAGTGCCGATTTGCAGACGGCTTCGGCGACTTTTTTCGCATCGAGGTAGGTGCGGGCGCCGGCAACATTGACCGTGACAAATTTCGTGACGCGTTCGCCATCGCGGACGACGGCTTTGGCGAGCTCGAGCATCACCCAGTGCAATGCCTCGCGAAACTGCCGGCAGCGTTTGCCGTTGCGGCGGATCGGCGGCATGCCCGATGCGCCATTGGCAAGGACCATGACGGTGTCGTTGGTCGACATGTCGCCATCGATGGTGATGCGGTTGAAGCTTTCCTCGACGCATTCTAGCACCGCCTTGCGCAGGCATTCGCCGGGCAGGTTGGCATCGGTGGTGATAAAGCAAAGCATCGTCGCCATGCTTGGAGAAATCATGCCCGCGCCCTTCACGCATCCACCGATGCGCACGCGGTGTTCGCCGAGGTCGAATGAGATCGCGATTTCCTTGGCGCGTGTGTCGCTGGTCATGATCGCGGCCGCGACATCGGGACCGTTTTTCGGGCCGAGTTTGGAAACAAGTTCTTCGGCGCGCGGGGTGATGCGCGTCATCGGCATCGGCAGGCCGATCACGCCGGTCGAGCACACGCCGATTTGCGAACGCTTGAGGCCCAGCGGGACAGCGACCGCATCGCACATTGCATTGGCGTCCTCGATGCCTTGCACGCCGGTGCACGCGTTGGCGTTGCCAGAGTTGGCAATGATCGCCCGCAGTTCGCCCTTGCGTAAGTGGGATTGCGAAACGCGCACCGGTGCGGCTTTCACGCGGTTGGTGGTGAAGGTGCCGGCCGAAGCACATGGATTTTCCGAATAGATCAGCGCGAGATCGAGTCGGCTGGCTTCGGGATTTTTGATGCCGCAGTTCACGGCGCTCGTCAGAAATCCTTGTGGCGCGCCCACGCCACCTTTGATGCGGGTGAATGGAAAGTCCATGATCGGAGAGGAAAGGGAGGGAGACTTTGCGCCCCGATCAGAAACTTTGCAACCCGGCAGTCGAGTCGAGCCCGAACATGTGGTTGAAGCTCTGGATCGCTTGACCGCCAGCTCCCTTACCGAGGTTGTCTTCGGCGCTCATCAGGATCACGCGGCCGCTGCGCGGGTCGTATTCCCATCCGATGTCGACAAAGTTGGTGCGCGTCACCTGCTTCGTGTCTGCACATCCGCCACGGCCGAGCAACCGCACGAATGGCTTGCCCTCGTAAGCCTTCTCGAGCGCCGCGCCGATCGCTTCGGGTGCGATGCCTTTGCGGAGTTTGGCGGTGGTGGTCGTGACGATGCCGGCATTCACCGGGATCAAGTGTGGGATGAAACTGATGATGATA
>JBIKIK010000046.1:0-9186 GCA_044361655.1 Luteolibacter sp.
GCCGGCGGCCCACCCGGCGACCCGGGTCTCACTTTCACGCGGAAATAACCCCTCCGCGAGGAAACCAAAACACACGCATAACGAACCCATACACACACCCCACATGAAAAAATACATCGCTGAATTCATCGGTACCTTCTGGCTCGTCTTCGCGGGCTGCGGCAGCGCCATCTTCGCCGCCGCATTCCCCGATGTCGGCATCGGCCTCGCCGGCGTTTCACTCGCCTTTGGCCTCACCGTGTTGACCATGGCCTTCGCCATCGGCCACATCTCGGGCTGCCACCTCAACCCGGCGGTCTCGATCGGCCTCTGGATCGGCGGACGCTTCAATGCCAAGGACCTCGTCCCCTACATCATCGCCCAAGTCGCAGGCGGCATCGCCGCAGGTGGTGCGCTGTATCTGATCGCGAGCGGCAAGGAAGGCTTCAGCCTCAGCGGCGGCTTTGCATCGAATGGCTTTGGCGCCCACTCGCCCGACAAGTACTCGATGGTCGCTTGCCTCATCACCGAAGTCCTCACCACAGCATTCTTCCTCGTGATCATCCTCGGAGCCACCGCCAAGCGCGCCCCACAAGGTTTCGCGCCAATCGCCATTGGCCTCGCCCTCACACTCATCCACCTGGTCACGATCCCGATCACCAACTGCTCGGTCAACCCCGCTCGCAGCACCGGCGTCGCAGTCTTCGTCGGCGACTGGGCCGTCTCACAACTCTGGCTGTTCTGGGCCGCACCAATCGCCGGCGCGATCATCGGCGCACTCGTTCATCGCTCAATCGATGACAACGCGGCGGCCTGATTTGTAAAATCAACCTCATACAAAAAACAAAGCCCGCATGGCATCACCATGCGGGCTTTTTTCGTCGCGAATTTTACACCAGATCGAAGCGATCAAGGTTCATGACCTTGTTCCAAGCAGCCACGAAGTCCTTTACGAACTTCTCACCGCCATCGGAACACCCATAAACCTCGGCCAAAGCGCGAAGCTGCGAGTTGGATCCGAAAACAAGATCGGCGCGAGTGCCAAGCCACTTGAGTTCACCCGATTTCCGGTCGCGTCCTTCAAACACATCCTCGTCCTTCGAGATCGGCTTCCACTCGGTGACCATGTCGAGAAGGTTCACAAAGAAGTCGTTGCTCAAAACCTCTGGACGCTTGGTGAAGACACCGTGCTGCGATTGACCGAAGTTGGCATTCAACACGCGCAGGCCACCGACAAGCACGGTCATTTCCGGAGCGGTGAGCGTGAGCAACTGGGCCCTGTCGACCAACAACTCTTCGGTCGAGACGGAGAATTTTGCCCGCTGGTAATTGCGGAACCCATCGGCTGCCGGCTCAAGCACTGCAAACGATTCGACATCGGTCTGCTCCTGCGAGGCATCCATGCGACCGGGTGTGAAGGGCACCTTGATTTCAACACCGGCATTCTTTGCGGCCTGCTCGACGCCGGCACATCCGGCCAAAACAATGAGGTCGGCCAGCGAAACTTTTTTGCCGCCGCTCTGCGCGCTGTTGAACGATGCCTGAATGCCCTCAAGGGCCTTGAGCACCTTGGCCAAGCGGGCCGGATCATTGACCGCCCAATCTTTTTGCGGAGCCAAACGGATGCGGGCACCATTCGCGCCACCGCGCTTGTCGGATCCACGGAAGGTCGAGGCCGATGCCCACGCGGTGCCGACAAGTTCGGAAACCTTGAGCCCGGATGCCAATACCTGCGCCTTGAGAGCGGCAATGTCGGCATCGTTGATCAAAGGATGATCCACCGCCGGAATCGGATCCTGCCAAATCAATTCTTCCTTCGGCACATCGGCGCCGAGGTAACGCGCACGCGGACCCATGTCGCGATGGGTCAGCTTGAACCATGCGCGCGCAAACGCGTCGGCAAACTCCGCAGGGTTCTCGAGGAAACGACGCGAAATTTTTTCATAGGCCGGATCAAAGCGCAGCGCGAGATCGGTGGTCAGCATGGTCGGCACCAATCGCTTCGACGAATCATGCGCATGCGGAATGCTCGCCTCGGCACCCTTGGCGACCCACTGGTGCGCACCGGCCGGGCTCTTGCTCAACTCCCATTCGTATTTGAAAAGGTTCTCAAAGTAATAATTGCTCCACTGCGTCGGCGTCTGCGTCCATGTGACCTCAAGCCCGCTGGTGATGGTGTCGCCACCCTTGCCGCTGCCAAAGCTGCTCTTCCAACCAAAACCCTGCTCTTCGATCGGCGAAGCTTCGGGATCAGGCCCGACATGCTTGGCATCGCCAGCACCGTGCGTCTTGCCAAAGGTGTGACCACCGGCAATGAGCGCGACAGTCTCCTCGTCATTCATCGCCATGCGCGCGAAGGTCTCACGAATGTCGCGCGCCGAGGCGAGCGGATCAGGATTGCCGTTGGGGCCTTCGGGGTTGACATAAATCAAGCCCATCTGCACCGCAGCAAGAGGGTTTTCCAATTCGCGATCGCCACTGTAACGCTTGTCGGCAAGCCATTCCTTTTCCATGCCCCAATAGATATCCTCCTCCGGCTCCCAAATGTCGGCACGACCGCCGCCGAAACCGAAGGACTTGAAACCCATCGAATCCAACGCGACATTGCCCGCCAAAATCATCAGGTCGGCCCACGAAATTTTGCGGCCGTATTTTTTCTTGATCGGCCACAGCAAGCGACGCGCCTTGTCGAGGTTGCCGTTGTCCGGCCAACTGTTGAGCGGTGCAAATCGCTGACTCCCATTGCCCGCGCCGCCACGGCCATCACCGGTGCGATAAGTGCCCGCGCTGTGCCATGCCATGCGGATGAAGAAAGGCCCGTAGTGGCCGAAGTCCGCCGGCCACCAATCCTGCGAGTCGGTCATCAAGGCATGCAGATCCTTCTTCACCGCATCGAGATCGAGGCTCTTGAACTCAGCGCCGTAATCAAAACATTCGCCCATCGGATCGGACTTGTCGGTGTGCTGATGAAGAATGCGCAGGTTGAGCTGATTGGGCCACCAATCGCGGTTTGAGGTGCCGGCCGAGGAGGCCTGACCTCCGGAAACTTGGCCGTGATGGAACGGGCATTTTGATTCGTTGGACATGATGTGTGGAGCTTGGATTGGTTGTTGGAGAGAAATAGCCGGAATCCCGGCGATGTAAGTTGGGAAGATGGACCAATCTCATCCATTCGAAAAATACTTAATTTGAATTCTTGCCATCGGAAATTCCTATGGGAAAAAAACTCATGGACCTGAAGCAACTCGAATACTTCATGGCAATCGCTCACGAAGGCTCGATCAGCGGAGCCGCCCGCAAGATCCGCGTCGCGCAACCGACTCTCAGCCAGCAGTTGCGCAATCTCGAGGACGAACTCGGCGAGCCGCTGCTGCAGCGCAAGCCGCGCGGCGTCGAGCCCACGGCCGCGGGCATGATCCTGCTCGAACACGCCAAGCTGCTCATCGATGAAAGCGCCCGACTGCGCAACCGCTTCGACAAGCGCCGCGAAATTCAACAAGGCCGCCTCACCCTCGGCATCATCCCCACGATCGCGCCCTACCTGCTCAATAAAATCCTACCGACCTTCAGACGCACCCACCCGCAAATCGACATCCGCATCCGCGAGGCAAAAACCAACGAGCTCATCCAACTCGCGGTCGATGGCTCGATCGAATTCGCCATCACCAGCGACATCAGCGGCCACGACCGCAAAAAATGGTCGCTCACCGTGCGCGAGTTGTTTCGCGAAGCGCTCGTCCTCGCCGCGCCCCGCTCAAGTCCAATCGCGCGATCAGCCCAGGCTCCAAAACCAGCCGACCTCGATACCGCGAGACTCATCCACCTCGGCGAAGGCCATTGCCTTGCCGAACAAACACGCAAGCTGTGCCACACGATCAAGGGCCAAGCGGGACTCGAATGCGATCAACTCGAAACCGCCATGGCGATGGTCGCCGCGGAAATGGGCTGCGCGATCGTACCCGAACTCTCAATCCGCACGCGAAACATCGATGCGGTAAGCTTCCGCCCCTTTTCCCAACCCACCCCGGAGCGCCGCATCAACCTCGTGAAAAAACGCGCCATTCCGCTGACCAACGCAGCGAAGGAATTCGTCAGCCTCGTCGGCAGCCTCTCCGCCTGAATTCACCATCAACCGATTTTTTCAGCACCGAAGTACGGCACCAACGCGGCGGGAATGCGCACCGATCCATCAGGCTGCTGGCACTGCTCAAGCAAGGCAACATACAGACGCGGCAACGCGGTGCCCGAGCCATTGAGCGTGTGCGGAAAACGGTTTTTCCCTTCCTCGTCCTTGAAGCGCAGCTTCATTCGTCGCGCCTGGTAATCGGTGAAGCACGAGCAACTCGAAACTTCCAAGTACTTGCCATGACCCGGCGCCCAGACCTCGATGTCGTAAGTCTTGGACGATGAAAAACCGATGTCGCCCGAGCACAACTCGATGACGCGATAATGCAGCCCGAGCTTTTGCAGGATCGACTCGGCATGACCGGTGAGTTGCTCCAACACCTCAAAGCCCTTGTCGGGATGCACGATCTGCACCAGCTCGACTTTGTCGAATTGGTGCATGCGGATGATGCCCTTGTTGTCGCGCCCTGCGGATCCTGCCTCGCGGCGGAAACACGGCGTGTAGGCGACCATTTTCACCGGTAGGTCCGACTCGGCGAGAATCATGTCGCGATAAAGATTGGTCACCGGCACCTCGGCGGTCGGCGCGAGAAACACGCGGTTGATCCCATCCTCGCCCGGGTCCGTACCGTACATGTCGTCCTCAAACTTCGGCAACTGTCCGGTGCCCTCCATGCACTCGCGCTTCACCAAGTGCGGCACATTCACTTCTTCGTATCCATTCGCTGCCTGCGTATCCAAGAGGAAGTTGATCAATGCCCGCTCAAGGCGCGCACCAAGCCCGCGATACACCACAAAGCCAGAACCCGCGACGCGCGTGCCGTCATCCCAGTTGATCAATCCATGCCGCATCGCGATTTCGACATGATCCTTCGCGTCAGCGATCGCCGGTTTTTCGCCCCACTCGCGCACCACCGGATTGGCCGATTCGTCACTGCCCACCGGGCAGGCGTCATGCGTCATGTTGGGAATGTTGAGCAAAAGGTCCGCCTGCTCAGCCGCGGCATCTTCGGCGACGACATCGAGCGCGACGATCTGCTCATTGATGCCACGCACCTCGGCCTCGATCGCGCTGGTGTCCTCGCCCTTGCCCTTGAGCATCCCGATCTGCTTGGAAATCGTCTTGCGCGAATTTTGCAACTGCTGCTTTTCGGTCTCGGCCTTGCGGCGCTTCTCGTCGCAAGCCAGCACCGCATCGACGAGCTTCCAGTGATCGCCACCGCGAAGCTTGAGGCGTTCCTGGATGGCGGGGGCGTTTTCGCGGATGACGCGGATATCGAGCATGGCGCGCCGACTTTCATGGCCATTGGGGTCCGGAATCAACGCGAATTTTCGCCGAATGCCAGATGCCATCAGCATGCCGATCCCGACCACGCCGCCAGCCGCCGCAAATTTTGCCTTGGATGGCCCGCTATCCGCACCCTACACTCGCCCAACATCCCGACCGATTCATGGCCAAAAAAGAATTCACCATCCTCAACAAGCTCGGCATCCATGCCCGCCCCGCAGCGCAGTTCGTGAAGATGGCAAATCGCTTTCAATCCGACATCTTTGTCGAAAAAGACGGCGAGGAAGTGGATGGCAAAAGCATCATGGGCCTGATGATGCTCGCCGCCGGCCATGGCTCAGTCATCACGGTCAGCGCCGATGGTGCCGATGCCGATGAAGCGCTCGCCGCGCTCGAAGATCTGATATCCCGCAAGTTCGAGGAGGACTGAGCCGCAGCTTGCTTGCCCGCTCAGTGCTGGTGTTTGTCGCCGCACCCGCAACCGCCGCCGCATCCCGGCCCACCGCCACCCTTGCGCGCAAGACGCACGAGGAAAACCAACGCCGTGACGGCCACGATGCCTGCAGCTGTGTAAGTTTGCCAGTCCATGTCAGAATCCAATCAAACGGCCGAATTGATAGACCGTCAATGAAGCAAGATACGCAAAGGCCGACATGAAAACAAACTGCCCAACCGCCCATTTCCACGAACCCGACTCTTTTGCCACGACCACCGAAGTCGGCAAACACTGGAGCGCGTAAATGTAAAAGATCAGCAGCGAAATCATCGCCAATGGCGTAAACAAAGGCCTGCCATCCGGCCATTTCGCTTCGGCCAATCGATCACGCAATGTGGCGCGCGCTTCCTCCTCGCTGCACTCGCCCTCATCAACACGGAACATGACAGCCATGGAGGAGTTGAAAACTTCGCGCGCCGCAAACGAAGTCAAAATCGCCGTGCCAACCCGGCCGTCAAAACCCAGCGGCTCGACCACCGGCTCGATGTAGGCCCCCATCCGCCCCATCGCGCTGTGCGCAAGCGCATCAGCATCATCGCCCTCGCTCTTGGGATAAGTCCCTAAAGCCCACAACAAAATCGAAAGCCCAAGAATCAGCGTGCCGGCCTTGGCAACGAAAGCACCGCCACGCTCGATGACATGACGGAAAATGTATGACCACTGCGGCATCCGGTACGGCGGCAACTCGAGAATGAAATTTGATCCGCCGCTTTCCGCGCCAAGTTTGTTTCGCAACAAACGCGCCGCCACAAAGGCCGTCAAAGTCCCCACGACATATATCGCAAACAACACCAAGGCCTGCTTCCACGAACCCTCGGCCTCACCCATCAACAAAGGCACGATCAGGAAATACACCGGCAAACGCGCCGAACAACTCATCCAAGGCGCCACAAAAATCGTCACCAATCGCTCCTTCGCCGAATCAATCGTGCGCGTCGCCATCACCCCGGGAATCGCGCAGGCATACGCACTGAACAATGGCAGGAAGGCCTTGCCGCTCAGGCCCGCCTTGGCCATCAGTCCATCCATCAAATATGCCGCACGCGCCATGTAACCCGAGCTCTCCATCAGCCCGATGAAGAAAAACAACAACACGATCTGCGGCAAAAACACCACCACACCACCGACACCACCCAGCACGCCATCGACCAACAAGGATCGCAGGTCACCTTCCGCCACCACCGATTCAATCCACCCTGCTACCAAACCCTGCAAGGACTCGATCCACCCCATCGGGATCGCCGCAAATGAAAAGATCGCCCAAAAAACCGCGAACATCATCAACGCAAAAACCACCCAGCCCCACACGCGGTGCAAAGCCCATGCGTCGATCCGATCCGAGAAGGTTTGCTGATGCGCCCCTGGCCGCCGCGCCGCCAATTCGCAGAGCCCGCGAATGAACGCACCATGCGCCTCCTCGCCGCCATCGCGGCCCCAAGAAATTTCCGGCACCGCCGGCAGTGGCACCCGCAGCGCCCGTTTCAACTCGACGATCCCCTTGCGCGCGCTCGCCTGCATCGCAACCACCGGCACGCCCAATTCCTCGGAAAGTTTCGCCACATCCAGACGCAAGCCAGCCTTCTCGGCGACATCCACCATGTTCAACGCGACAACCACCGGCAGCCCCAACTCGATCACCTGCATCGCCAAGCGCAAATGACGCTCAAGGTTCGAAGCATCCACCACACACACCACCACATCCGGCTTGCCCATCCCCGGCAACTCACCACGCAAGGCCTCCACCGCAATCCGCTGATCCGGCGCAGTCGATTGCAACGAATAACAACCGGGCAAATCCACCACCCGCATCTTCCTCCCGTGAGGCGAGAAAAATTCGCCCGACTTCATGTCGACGGTCACACCTGCGAAATTTCCAACCCTCTGGTTCGAGCCGGTCAGCGCATTGAAAACCGTCGTCTTTCCAGCGTTGGGATTCCCCACCAACGCCACCACCGATTCTGTCAGGTGTTCCTCATTCATGCCGATCAAAAAAATCAGCGGCTCGGCGCCACCACCACCTGATCGGCCAATTCACGACTGATCGCCATGCGTGTGCCACACACCGAGCAGATCAAATTGCGCCCCCCGGCAAGTTTCCTCACCTGCAGTTGCTCGCAAAAACCCAAATCCCGCAGCTGCTGGCAACCCGGGCCATTCAGCACACGGATCGTCACATCACAGCCCACGGCGACCTGGTTCAAGGTCAGGGCACTGTCAATTTCCAGTTCGGCGGCGAATCCGGCAGGCATCTGGGGGAAATTTGGCCTAATTGAGAATGATTTGCAACAACAAAAAAGCTCAGAATCAGGCAAAGAATCTACAAAAATCGTCCCCTAGAGCAGTTTGCGAAAAGGTGTAGCCGGTGGAGCGAGAAGATTTTGGCCAGGGCAAGGCGTTGCGATGGAGTGGATAGACATCCACGACTGAGCAAGAACGCAGCCATGGACAAGGATTCCGTTTTTTCAAGGCCGGCTAAGCCGCAAATTTCCCACACCTAACCCTGACCACCGGCTACAGATTTGAGCAAAATGCCCTAAGCCCCCTCCGCCAGCCTCTCGGCCAATCTTTCCGGCAAGCCCGCGGCGAGGATCTTTTCCTGGGCCTTGGCAATGTCGTACTCGACCCGCCGGAAAACGACGAGATGGAGCGCGGGATCGTAGATTGCGTAACAGGCCCGCCAGTCGCCATCGCGAGGCTGTCCGACCGATCCGGCATTGATGAAATACTTCATGCCCGGCTCGATGGTCACCGTATCTGCCGGGACCGTGGCGATCTGCGCCGATTTAACAAACACCTTCGGCTTGTGCGTGTGACCATGAAAACAAACCTGCGTGTACTGAAAGGGGAAATTCGCCATCGCATCGTAGGTGTTGAAGACATACCCCCAGTTTGCAGGCTGATCGAGCGTGCTGTGCACGACCGTGAAGTCCTCGATCTGACGCACCATGCGCAATTTTCTCAACCACTGCTTTTGCTCATCATCGAGCTGCTGGCGCGTCCATTCCATCGCCGCGGCCGCGACCGGGCTCAGCGTTGCAAGCGAGCGGTTGTTTGAGGCGTCATCATCATGATTACCCTTCACCACCGGGCAGCCCATCGCACGCACCTTCTCCAGACAGGCCACCGGATCGGCGTTGTAGCCGACAATGTCACCAAGGCAGACATGATGGGCCACCCCCTGACCGGCGGCATCCGCAAGCACGGCCTCCAACGCCTCGAGGTTGGCGTGAATGTCACCGAATAGAGCAAAACGCATGGAATAAAGACCTTTGAAGCACGACAAGATGCCGTGCTAAGC
>JBIKIK010000047.1:0-9157 GCA_044361655.1 Luteolibacter sp.
CAGGCTGCACCTGGTCTACGCGTGACCACCAAGGCCTTTGGCATCGGCCGACGCATGCCGATCGTGCAGCGATTCAGTAGCTGATTTCCGCGATCAGTCGCCCCAAGCGCATCATGCCTCTGCTTCGCGAGCCGGAGGTCCGCTTTCGAAGCGCATCAAATCAGCAATGAAGGTCAGCGGAATATGCCCGGTTTCACCATTCCGGTTCTTTGCGAGAACCAGCTCGGCCTTGCCGGCCTCCGCCTCTTTTTCTTCCGCGTCCTCAGCATAATACGCACTGCGGTATAGCAGCCCGACCATGTCGGCGTCCTGCTCGATCGAACCCGATTCCCGCAAGTCCGACATGCGCGGCACACCGACGCTTTTGCCGCTTCGCGTTTCAGGACCGCGGTTAAGCTGCGCGAGAATCACGATCGGCACCTGAAGTTCTTTCGCCAGGCCCTTGATGCCCGCGGAAATTTCAGCAATTTCGCGCTCACGCGAGTTCTCGGCCTGCTTCGTGCGGGATTTCATCAATTGCAGGTAATCGATCGCGATGAACTCAAGGCCTTCATCGCGCTTCTTCCGGCGAGCTTTGGCGCGCACTTCGTTGATCGTGATGCCGGGCGTGTCGTCGATGAACATGCGTGCGTTGGAAACCTCCATCGCCGCACGCTGAATACGCGTCAGATCGCCTTTGTCGGGCGCGTATCCACGCGTCAACTTGCTGAGGGCAAACTTTGCGCGCGAGAACACCAAACGCTGCACAATCTGAAACGAGCTCATTTCGCAGGAGAAAATCAGGCTCGGTTTCGACTGCTCGATGCAAACATGCTCGACGATGTTCATCATCAGCGAGGTCTTGCCCATCGACGGACGCGCGGCGATGACAAACATTTCACCGGGCTTGAGTCCGTTGCTCATGCGGTCGAGTTCCTCGTACCCTGTCGATATCCCCTGCGAGCCTTTTTCACCAGCGAGCAGCGCTTGAAACTGCTCGATGACCTGCTCAACAGATTGCTTGATATTGGGCGCCTGCGCAGTTTCCGAGCCCTCACGAATGGCGAGGATCTTTGCTTCGACCGTATCAAGCAGCCCGGCCACCTCTTCCGGCGAATCGTAGGCCTGCGCGATCGCCTCGTTGGAATTTTGGATGATCGATCGCAGCACATGCTTGTCTTTCACCAACTGCAGGTGATGGCGAAAATGCCCGGGACTCGGTGCGTAGGAATAAATTTCCGTTACCGCGCCTGGCCCGCCAACACGGTCGAGCATGCCGCGGTCGAGCAATCGCTGCACCAGCGAGACCAGTTCGATTTCCTGCCCCTGTTGGAACAACTCCTCGAGCATGCCATACAAAGTCGCATGTCCAGGCAGATAAAAATGCTCCTTGGTAAGCTTCTCCTCAATCGCCAAACCAATGTATTCCTGCGGCTCCTTGAGCATCGATGAGAGCAGGCTTTTTTCCGGCCCGACGGCATGCGGCAGAGCGCGCGTCACATCATCCACATTGGTCGCCGCTTGTTGCAAATTTGTGGGCGCGGCAGCGGCAGCAGGCGGAGATTTGAGATCAGTCGACATCGGCCGTCATTTCATAAAATCGACGGATCCGCGTCAATGTTGGCATGGTGCGAATAAGTGTGAATAACCTTGGAGAAGGCGTCCAAAACAACGCTGAAATCTTGCACGCAGAGTGGCAATTACCCATGCTCGGGCCATGCGAACGGTCATTCAAAGAGTCGCCGAGGCAAGTGTCGGCGTGGACGGCAACACCGTCTCCGCCATCGGTCGCGGACTGCTGGTTTTGCTCGGAATCGAAACGGCCGACACGGCATTCGACATCGAATGGTTGTCGGGCAAAATCGCGGGCATGCGGATATTTTCCGACGCGGATGACAAAATGAACCTCAGCGTCTGCGACATCTCCGGCGATGTGCTCGTTGTGAGCCAGTTCACGCTGCACGCCTCGACCAAAAAAGGAAATCGTCCGTCATTTCTCAAATCCGCCGCACCCGAAGTGGCCGAGCCGCTTTACGCTCAATTCTGCGAAGCACTCGTAGCAAAAATCGGCAAGCCTGTCGGACGCGGAATTTTTGGTGCCGACATGAAAGTCGCGCTGATCAATGACGGCCCAGTGACCATCGTGATGGATTCACAAGCGCGTGAGTGAAGCATTATTTCAATCAACGAAACCACTCATCGGGTCCGCCCGGTGGCGGCAAGGGTTTGTTGAGCACGCTTTGATCTTTCGGTATCGCAAGCCGTTCCTCGAGCAGAACGATGGCTTTCGAAACGCCATGAACGGGAAATCCGTCGCGCGTGCGCTCCCAATGCGCTGACAGTGCCTCGTAGGCATTTTCGGGTGTTTCAAATATTTCAATCGCCGATGCCAGCAGATCCATTTGCGGATTTTCCCATGCCTGCAAAACGAAGAGCAGGGCCTTCATCGTTGGCGTGTGGTTGATCTTGCCCTGGGCGTAGAGCCTTCTCGCCTCGGCCAATGCCTCGGCCTCACGACCATCAACGCGGGCCAACGCATAGAACGCCGAGCGTTTCACATAACCGAGCGCTTTGCCGGTCGCATCAGCCTTGCGGTAGGCCTCCGCCGCTGCGGCGAATGACGCATTTTTGTCGCGGAAAGCAGGGTACTTGTTGGAATCGGAAAGCAAAAATCCATAACTTGCGAGCATGCTCCAATCATCGGGATTGTTGCGGATCCCCCTTTCGAGAAATGCCCGCCCTTTCAGGATCGACATCCGCCATGCCTCACGCCGGCGCAGTGGCGGCAGTTTTGAATCGTTGATGTAATACGATGCCGCGTTGTAAGCCATGTGCCATGAACCCGTTTCCCAATAGTAGCGGGTGTGCGGAGCCAGATCGACGATGGTGTTGAAGGTCTCCTCGACATCCTGCCAGCGTTGTTCGGTGAAATAAGTGAATGCCCGCAGATTCAAAAATGTCGCGACCAGGGTACGCAGCCCGCCAAGCGCGACCGCCGAGCTCGTCTGGCCGATCTTGTCGCGGGTGGTTATTTGCAAAGCAGGTGGAAACAAACCCGCGTCGCGCAGCGAATTTCCAAGCGCCTGCTCGTAAGGCATGCGTGCTGCTCCGAACGCGAGCAACGTCACCACCAGAATCAGAATTTTGCACCAGCCTCTCACGGGATTAAAATTCCTTGTCCGCAAAAATGAACCAGGACGCGAAAGTGAAGAAAACCGCGTAATAAAGGCCGACCAGCGCCAACTTTGCCACAGCGATCATTGGCAGCGCCTGACCCTCGATCACCGCATCGATCACATTGAAGAGCTGGAAATCCGGCAACACCAGCGAGAGCAGCAACGATGCGAGACGCGCAAAGACACCCTCACCCGCTTCGCCGGAATGCAGGTAGAGGTTGCGGGCATCTGCTTGGAAGTGGCCGATGAAGTAGATCAGGAAACTGACAATCGTTGTGAACAGCGTGCTGGATGAAAAGGTGGAGATCAGCAAAGCCAGCGAGGCCATGATCGAAGCCCGCAGAAAGACCGCAAACACCGCTCCTTGCAATGAGGCATTTGGTCCGCTTTCCAGCGTCTCGTTGCGAAGCGAAGCAATCGCGTCCTGCGGCCAACCCATTGCCTTGGCCATCTCTTCCTGCTGAGCGACGACCATGTTGGTGCGCACATGAAGAACGGCGGTCATCAACGCATCCATCAAGGCCAGCGAAACAAAAACCAAAAGCAACACACCGAGGAGTTTGCCCGCGAGGTAATCAAATCGCGGCACCGGCTTGGCAAGGATCGTGTAAAGAGTCCGATCCTCCGCATCCTTTGGCAAAAGCAGGGCGGTCGCCACCACGGATAGAACCACCGAGAACAAGGTCATCGCGCCGAGCGACCAGCTTTTGATCGAACGCAGCACATTTGCCCCCACCGCTTCAGGCCCTTCGTGCTGGGGCAGGTCGAAGAAATTACTCACGATCGCGATTACCGCGAAGACCGCGAGAAAGTAAAATACCTTCATCCTCACAAGTTGCGTGAAGGTATGGGTGGCGATGACCCAGATGCGACTCAGGTGCGAGCCTTTCGATGATGTGGCGGCGGTACTACTCATGGTGCGTCTTCGCTGATTTCACGCAGGAACAACCTCTCGAGAGTGGTGCGCGGCTTACCGGTTTTCACCACCGATGCACCGGGCGTCGATTCGACCAGCGCCTTGATTTTTTCCAAAAGCTCGGGCGACGCGTCGCGCAACACGATTTCCGATTGATCTTCAATCGCGATCAGATCCTCGAGCTTGCCTTCGCGCACCATTTTGCCGCGAAAGATGATCCCAACCCGGTCGCAGACTTCCTGGACTTGTTCCAGAAGATGCGAGCAAAGGAAAACCGTGATGCCTCGCTCGCGAAGTTTGAGAATCAAATCGCGAATCTGTCGTGATCCAAGCGGATCAACTCCGGCAGTCGGCTCGTCGAGAATCACAAGCCGCGGCTCTTGGACCAATGCCTGCGCCAGCCCGATCCGTTGCAGCATGCCTTTGGAATATCCTCCGAGCCGACGATCGCGCGCCCCTTCCAAATCCACGAGTGCAAGCAACTCGCCGACGCGATCTTCCAGCTTACGACCACCGAGGCCGCAAAGCTTGCCGTAGAATCTCAAGGTCTCGGCACCGCTGAGGTGTTTGTAAAAATACGGGTTTTCTGGCAGAAATCCGACTTCATCACGCGAGTCGACCTTCAATGAATCGCGCCCATAAATCGAGCATTGTCCGGACGAAGGAGCCACAAGGCCTAGCAACGCCTTCATCGTCGTCGACTTGCCTGAGCCGTTAGGGCCGATGAGTCCATACACTTCGCCGGGCATGATGCGGATCGAGACGTCGTCCACCGCACGCAAGGGTTTGCGGCGAAAGGAAGTTTTGAACTCCTTCACCAGGTTGCGGATTTCAACTGCGGGGGCGGGATCAGACATCAACGGGAAAAAAATAGTTTCGGGCACCGCGCATGGCAACGGGCAAATGCATGCTCACAGGCAGATTCGCCGGAACAACACATCGAGCGGAAGCTGCAGGCCGATGTAGAAATCACCAAACTCGGCATAGCGTGCGGACACCTCGTCGAAGCGCATCTCATAGACGATCGCCTTGATGTCAAAAGTGTCCTTGGCCAGCAGCGTCACTCCCCACTCGAATTCATCCAGACCGGTCGATCCGGTGATGAGTTGGAGGATTTTTCCCGAGTACTTGCGACCGACGCGGGCATGCCCAGCCATCAGCTTGCGGCGTTCCTCATAGCCGAGCGAATACCAATTATCTTCGCCACTGCGGCGCTTCGACATCGGGTAAAAACAAATCACAGGCCAACCCGGCAGCACCGGATAAAGCCGGTGCTTGAGGTAATGCGCCATGCGTTCGTCGAACTCCACCAGCGCCGCATCAAACTCCGAACTCCCCTCGGTCATGCCCTTTTCCCCGATCAGCGTCTCAGCTGCGTACTGCTCGCGGGTGGTGGTGTATTCCGAAGATTCGGTCTGTGAAAGGTAGGAATATGCCGAACTCAGAATCTCAGGTCCGAGCGAGAGGCTGATCTGTTTTTCAAACGCATTGAGCATCTGCAAGTCGGGCCCGAGCAGCATGAAGCCGAGATCGGCCTTGGGCGTCGTCACCGAAAACACCAGCAGATGCGTGTCGGGCGTGGCGCGGATCTCGTGCACGAGTTCGGTCAGCCTTGTCTTGGCCTGCCTTTTTTCGTCATCGCCATAGAGCGACCACTGCGCGTGATCGACATGATAAAACAAGTGCATCACATGCCAACCTTCTCGTGGCACGACCGGGGTGATTTCTGCGGCGGACATGGCGAAACAATCAGCGACGCTCGGTGGAAATGTCGATCTCGAAGAGCTTCACAAAATCATTTCCCAGAGAATTTTCCGCGCTGCCCTCGTAGACCTCGATCCTCCAGGCCTTGGTTTCGCCGGTGCGGTAAGCCGCGTGCATGCCCGCGTCGTTGAAACCGGCGGTCGAGGCGATCAAAACTTTTTCCCCCGCCGAAATCTGGCGGGTGATGATATCGCCCACCGAGTCGCCAAACTCATCGCGGAACAAGACGCGCAGCACGCCGTCACCTCCAGAGCAGTTCACATCCAAGACCGGCAACAATCGGGTGCCGCGACGCACGATGTCCGCATCAGGACCTCTTGTCACCACATCGCGCCAATAGGTTTTCGCCGACTGGATCGTGACATGTTGGCCTTTGACCGGAAATTTCGCCACCTTCGAACTCATCGTCTCCACCGGCAAACTCGTCGCCGAATAAATCAAAATTCCCGCCACCGCGCCCAGCAGCAGAACGACCAAGGCGATCATTCCGAATTTTTCGAGCACGGAAAACTTCACATGAGACTTAGATTTGGCCACCGGCGGCGCAACCGCTTGGGCAACTTCTTCAGAAGTCACCGGCGCCGGTTCTGCTTCAGAGGCTTCGGGTTCATTGGACGCCAAGACCGAAACTTGCTCCACCGGCTCATCCACCATCGGTGCCTCGTCCAAAACCGGCTCTTCAGGCGCGGCAGCCGCTTCCATCTTCGCAAGGTTTTTGGCCTCATCGACTTCGCGACCCGTGGATTTTCCACCATCATCCGCCCACTGCTCGAGGTCACCGAATTCACGCAAAAAATCAACCCGTCGCGCAGGTCGCTCGGCTGGCCTGAGGTCATGATTCCGTTTCACATTCAGCTTGATGCCACGGTCTTCCTGTTTGGTTGGCGCCGATTGAACCTGCGGATTTTTCTTTTCCGTAAAACTGGCGCTGGCGCTCACGATCCTTGGTGCCCGGGAGAGTTTCGCCGGCGGGATGTTCTCACCCACCGCGCCCTGCAATTCCGCAGGCATAGGGCGAGACGATTCCTCATCGTCGAGGTTCCACAATTCGCTCTCCAGCGAGGCAGCGTTGTCGCTGACGCGGGACGGGGCGGGATTTTTTTCACGGGAAGCATCCCCGGGATCGATGGCGGAATCGGAACTCATTGCATGGTCTAAAGAAACTAATTACTTCGGAAAACATGCTTTGACCAGCGCGAAGATGGCCCCACTAACACGCAAAATTCAGGTTGCAAACGAGGGTTTTTGGGGGCATTGAAGTGCTCGCAACCACATTCCTCCCATGGCAGACCGAGAAGACAAAAACGCGGAAAACATCAACGGCAAATTCTTTGTCGACAGCCAGTGCATCGACTGTGACCTCTGCCGAGAGACCGCCCCAGCGAATTTCACCCGCGCCGACGACGAAGGTTATTCGTATGTTTTCAAACAACCGGAAAACGACGAAGAAGCCGCCCTGTGCCGCGAGGCCATGGAGGGCTGCCCGGTGGAAGCCATCGGCGACGACGGCGACGCCTAACCGCCTGCCATGAAACCCAAAGATCCATCCGGCGGAATCCGCGAGGAAATTCTGCGGGAATGGAGAGGCTGCGACGAGGCGATTGACACGAGCGCTGGAGTCACGATCGCCGAAAAATGGATCCGCAATGTCCTTAAGTCGGTTGGCGCCGGCGACGGTCTCGATGAGGAACGCGTCCGCTCGACATGGAGGGAGCTCGCCGGTGAATTTATCGCGAGTCACACCGAACCTGTTTCCGTGCGAAATGGCCACCTCGCGCTGCGCGTGACTCAACCCGCAATGCGATTCCATCTCGAACAACTAAAGCCGATGCTGCTCACCCGGCTCCGCGAACAACTCGGCGAACAACGCATCAAGTCGGTGAAATTCACTCTCGGCTGAAACAACCACACACCTATGTTTCGCAATCTCATTTTCGATTGGTCCGGCACACTCGTCGACGATCTCGGCCCGGTGATCGAGGCCACCAACGCGGTCTTTGAGCGCTACAATTTGCCAGCATTCGACCGCGACAATTTTCGCCGCCAGTTCCGCCTTCCCTACTCGGAGTTTTATGCCGAGTTCCTGCCCGACATTTCGCTCGCAGAACTCGAAACCCACTTTCGCCCGGCATTCAGCGCGGCAAAGACACCCGTCACCGTTCTGCCTCACGCCCGCGAAAAACTCGAGTGGTGCACGCAACACGGCATCCGCGCCTTTGTGCTGACCTCAATGGACACCCAAGCCTTCGAGCGGCAGATGGATGATTTTGTGCTTCGTCACCATTTCGAAGCGACTTACTCGGGCATCATCGACAAGCGCGACATGATCCACCGAATCATCGAACAGCATCGGCTCAAAACACACGAGACCGCCTTTGTCGGCGACATGACCCACGATGTTGAAACCGCGCGCCATGGCGGGCTTTCATCGATCGCCGTGCTCACCGGTTACCAGCATCCGGAGGTGCTCGCAGCCGTGCGACCCGACCTCACGGTGCCCGACCTCGAAGTGCTGCGCAATCTCATGCACCGACAGGTCGCCGCGCGCCCGGTCACCACCGTCGGCGCGTTGATCCATGACGGTGCGGGCCGCGTCCTCATGATCCGCACCCACAAGTGGTCCGGCCTCTGGGGCATTCCCGGCGGGAAAATCAAACGCGGCGAATCATCGCTCGATGCCCTCAAGCGGGAAGTTCTTGAGGAAACAAACCTTCAAATTTCCGACATCGAATTTGTGCTAAACCAAGACTGCATCGCATCGCCTGAATTCATGCATCCGGAGCATTTCATCCTGCTCAACTATGTCGCTCGCTCCACCGGTATGGATGTCCGGCTCAACGACGAGGCTGAGGAATTCGTGTGGCTCACTCCCGCCGAAGCACTCAGGCTACCGCTCAATACCCCGACCCGCGTGCTGCTCGATGAAGCACTCACCCGCAAGCTCATCCCTCACGCCCATGCCTGACGAAATCGAAATCCGCCGACTCAAGGTCCATGCCCACATCGGCGTACCCGATGAAGAACGCTCGGCACCGCAGGTTCTGCTCATTACCGCTCGACTGACCCCAAGCCAAGGTTTCGACGGTCTCGCCGATGAGATCTCGCACACGGTGGATTACCACGCGGTCGCCATCCAAATCCAGGAACACGCCGCCGCACGCCCGCGCAAACTGATCGAAACACTCGCCACCGAGCTCTGCGATTTTCTTCTGCGCAACCACCCGCTCGCAAAGGTCGCGATCAGCATTGAAAAACACATTCTGCCCGATACCGAATGCGTCGCTGTGCACATCGAGCGCAGCCGCTGATCGGATTCACGAAA
>JBIKIK010000048.1:0-9146 GCA_044361655.1 Luteolibacter sp.
GTGAGGTTCTTGATCGCACCGGTGACCTTGTCGCCGATCTTGACCGATTGAAGGAATGTCTGACGAAGCTCTGAGCGCTCGGCTTCGATGACTTCGCGGCGGGAAAGGACGATGTTCTTGCGCTCGTCGTTGACCTTGACGATTTTAAACTCGTAAACATTGCCGACATACTCGTTGAGGTCTTTCGGCGGGATGATGTCGACTTGCGAGCCAGGAAGGAATGCCTCGACACCGACATTGACGGTGAGGCCGCCTTTGATGACGCCCTTGACCTTGCCGCGGACGAGACCGCCGTCTTGGAACACCTTGACGATTTTTTCCCAGTTTTGTTTGTGGGCGGCTTTCTCTTTCGAGAGGACAACCATGCCCTCGTCGTTTTCAAGTTTTTCGAGAAGGACTTCGATCTCGTCGCCGATTTCAATTTCCTCGTCCTCGAATTCGTTGGACGGGATGGCTCCTTCGGATTTGTAGCCGATGTCGACGAGGACGACCTGCGGGCGGATTTCGAGGATCGTGCCCTTGACGATCGATCCTTCGCGGAATTCGCGGAATTTGGAATCGATCAGGTCGCTCAGTTCAGTGTTTGCGGGTGCCGCGGTGGCGGTGCTCATGGTATTGTTTGGTTAGGGTTAGGTTAGTGGTTCGTTTTCCTTCCGACAGTGCCCCGTAAAATGCTTTCCGCAGGCACCGGGGCTCCAACCGCCTGCAGAAGAAAGAAAAACGGACCGCAAAACTAGCCTCCTTACAGCCTCTGGCAAGGCCAAAGGTGGGAAATTTCAGGCTTTTGCATGGTGCTCAGATGGGAAAATTTCGTGGTTTTTAGGGCACAAATCGTCTTTATTACAAGCCACGTGAGCGATGAAACACCAAGCATTCTGAAATCCCAGCTGCGGGAAATGCTGCGCCGCGAAGCACACCGCGGTGATTCGGAAGCCGTGCGCGATGCCGTCGCCGATTGGATCAGGCGACATCCGCAGGTCCGCACGATCGCGACCTTCGCCGCACTGCCTGATGAGGTCAACCTTACTGAGCTGGCCACCCTCTTCCCCGAAAAACGCTGGCTGTTTCCCCGCGTCGATGGCGATCGAGTTTGTTTCCATGCATCCACCGATCCCACCAAGGACCTCGTTCTCGGTGCATTTGGTATTCTCGAACCGCGCATGGATTCACCCATCGTGCCACTCGATGAAATCGATGCCTTCCTCTGCCCCGGCGTGGCCTTCGATCACATGGGCGGTCGACTCGGACGCGGCAAAGGATTCTACGACCGCCTGCTCTCACAAGCGCGCACCGACGCCCACAAAATAGGCATCGCCTTCCCCTCACAAATCGTCCCCAACACCCATTGCGAAGCCCACGATATCATCATGGACGAAATCATCTCCTAAAAAAAGAAGCGTGGGCGACACGCCTTTTTCATCTCTTCCCTCTTACGTTTCAAATTTAGAATTTAGAATTCAAAATTTCCCCATCACCCCGGCTCCGGTGTCTCCAATCGAAACTCCGGAATCCGCGTGAAGATCCAATCACCCGTCGCGGTTTCACCAAAAAATGCCCCCTCCGCCACCGCGGGACCGGCAACAACATGGTAGCTGTTGTAAGAAAAATGCCCGCCCGGTTCGATGCGCGGAGTCTGACCCACTATCCCTTCGCCCTCGACGACGGTCACTTCGCCATCCAACTCACGCACCACCCACTTGCGACCTCGCAAGGTCACCGGCACCGCCGAATCATTGAAAATCGAAATGAAATACACAAACGGATGAGGCTTGTTCGCCGGAGCCTCGAGGTTGGGCATGTAAACGACATCATCCACCTTCACGCGGAGACCCTCGTATTCCTTCATTGCTCCGGACATGCCGCGAATGCTTGGCAGTCCCACACCACTTGCCAAGCATGAAAGAAGTTTGCTGGGCTGCTCCAAGGGATGCGCCTATGTCTTCTTAAGACTCCTTTTCTTTGGCTTTAGCTTCCAAATTCATCAATTCCGCATCGAAGTCGCTAACAAAGAGTCGATCTTGAATAATGCGGTATTTCTCAAACTCGCTCTCGGCATGGGTCTTGGCCAATTCCGCCGTCACTTTGCCCGCATCCTGAAGGATCTCCCGATCCCAGAGTTGGAGAAATCCGCTCAGGCGCTTCTCCCAGTCTTCCATGGTCATTGGAATTTTTCGCATGGCCTGCATTTCAGCCATATCGAGGTAGGCTGAAACAATGCGCTGCATTTGCCCAAGCTCAAAGTCCGTGAGGTAGTTCTTTGCTATGGAAACATCGTAGCGATAGATTTTCCCCTTGGGCGCACCTTCCCAACTGGTCAAACCCATGTTCTCGCGCTCGTGGTTGGCGCGATCCACGATGACTTCCGCCGCCGTCTGACCATGCACGGCGTAGTGCATCTTGTTTTGAACCGCCGCAAAGAAACGCTTCGTCGCCGTAGCTGACGGATCATAATCCAACGCGGTAGAGTATATGTCAGTGACTTTCTGGTAAAACTTGCGTTCAGAGAGCCGGATCTCCCGGATCTTCTCGAGTTGACGCTCAAAAAACTCATCCGTCAGGATACCACCTTGCTTGAGGCGCTCGGCATCCATCGTCCAGCCTTGAATGGTGTAGTCCTTCACGATCTGGTTCGCCCACTTCCGAAATTGCACAGCCCGCTCGTTCTCAATCTTGAAGCCCACCGCGATGATTGCTTGTAGGCTGTAGTGCTTTGTCAGGTAATTTTTGCCGTCCGCGGCAGTTATTAAGTATTGCTTAACAACTGAGATTTCCTCCAGCTCATTGTCGCCAAAAATGCGCTTCAAATGCTGGTTAATGGCAGGAATCGAAACATCATAAAGCGCTGCCATCATCTTCTGCGTCAGCCAGATATTCTCATCTTCGTAACGCATTTCCACACTGGCATCCGATTCGCCCCCTGCCGCCACAAAGGTGAGGTACTCCGCAGCCGAGGAGCGGATAATAGAGACCTCTGTGGGTATTTTTGACTGTTTCTTTCGGCTCATGAACGGAATGTTCAGATTGCAACTCAAACTTGGCAGTCTCACACCCCTTGCCAAGCATGAAAGAAGTTTGCGCCACCGCGCGATGGGGTTAGTCATGGGCATGCAACGCACGATCCCCGCTGCTCTGACCATTGCCGGATCCGACTGCTCCGCCGGTGCCGGCGCCCAGGCCGACCTCAAGACCTTCCAGCACTATCGCGTGCACGGGCTAACTGCCATCACCTGCGTGGTTTCGGAAACTGCCCTCACCGTTCACGCCGTGCATGCGGTTCCACCGGCGATGCTCGAGGATCAGCTGAGCCTCATGCTCGATTCCTTTCCACTCCACGCTGCCAAAACCGGCATGCTTTTCAGCGCCGCCCACATCGAAGTGGTCGCCCGCGTTTTGCGCAACCACCCGCAGCTTCAGTTGGTGGTCGACCCGGTGATGATCGCCTCGACCGGCGACCCTTTGCTCGAACCCGATGCGATCGATGCCTATCGCGAACTGCTCTTTCCACTGGCTACTCTCATCACACCCAACCTCCATGAAGCCCAAGCGCTGCTCGGCAAAACGATCACTCACGAATCCGAACTCAATGCGGCCGCCATCGAGCTTCAGCAAAAATGCCATACCGCCGTCCTGCTGAAAGGCGGCCACCTCGACCACCCCGAATGCATCGACGCGCTCGCCGAGGCAAACGGCATCCAACGCTTCAGCTCACCCCGCCTCGCAGTCCAAGCCTCCCACGGCACCGGCTGCACCCTCTCCGCCGCCATCACCGCCCAACTCGCCCTTGGTGCTGAACTTCCCGTCGCCATCGCCAACGCCAAATCCTACCTCAACGAAACGCTGCGGCAATCCTACAGCTTTCAATCACCAAACGGCGAAGTCATCCACGCGCTGAATCAGGGAACGGATTTTGAGAGGGTAGGATCAACTTTTTGAAAATCATCTCATCACCGGATCGTTCGCCCGCTCGAGATAGCCATTTTCGAGGACTCGCCTCACATTAAACGAACCAAGTTTTCGCGTTTTCAGAAATCCATCCCAGGCACATTCGGCGAGGGTGCCGCGGTGCAGTGAGTCGAAGAGCCATTGATCGGAGTAATCCGGATTCTCCTGTTTGAAACCGGCCCGGATTTCCCTGAGCCACATCTTGTTGAATTTTTCCTGCGAGCCAATGCTTGGGCAAACCACGATTGGCATTCCAAGTCCGCAATAAAATGACAACTCGCTTGGCTTGGTCCACAGGATGTCGGTTTCGTGCAGCGCGTTGTGAAAGAGATCGAAGTACTCGTGAAGCGATTCGGAGTAAATGATCCTGATCGCGTCGCCGTTCGGATCGACCTCCGCTTTGGTGGCCTCGAAGTAATCTTTAACTTCCTTTCTGATGCCAGCGACGAGAATGAGGCGCACCTCGCCTGCCTGCAATTTTGCCTTCAGACTATGTGCAATTCTGCGGCCGATCTCTTTCTGGGCGCCGGCGCCTCCAACGGCGAAAGCAATCGTCAGTTTTCGGTCATTCCTGAAGACACAATTTTCCTTACCGAGGAAAAATTCCACATTCCGGCCGTGACGTGCGCGAAATTTTCCCAAGGGATCGAGGTGAAAAAGCCGCTGACCCAGATCACGCTTGAGAACGGATAAATTTTCGTCGCCAAGAAGGGCGGTAGGCAGCGGAAAACCGGTGAGATGGATTCTTTCCTCCGGCACACCGTAGGCCTTCAGGCGATGAGCCGCTTTGCCGCAAGGCGCAAAGTATTCCACCCGGCTTTCCCAAGGGTTTTTTGCAACCCAGACCCGGTTGATGTCCGCATCGCAGATGATGCAAAAAACCCGGTTCAATCCCTTTCTGTCCGCCGCAATCGCCGGGGCGTAAAAGGAAGTGATGATGGGAATGTTTTTTTCCGAAGTGATTTCAAGCATGCCCTTGCACAGGCCCTTATCGATCTGTGACTCGAGCATATTGACTTGGAATGTGGTGCTTGAAAGATTCCGCATGGGATAGATCGACGGAATCTTCAGCATCGAATCGAGCAAGGAAAATAGCGGCGGGCCAATCAAAGGAATGCCCTTGGCCCGCGAAAAAAATTCGTAAACACCCAACAGCCTCCGCCACAATATGCGCTCCGCTTGTGAGATCCTTCCGCCAGATCCTACGGTAATGATTTCCTCCACGGCGAGGTCCTTCAGCGGATAAATCGCGCGCTGGTGCCCATAGCCCATGTCCGCCGATACAAGCCAGGCTTTGTGAGGAGAGTCATTCATCGGCAGTCATTGGATACATCAATCGCTGACGAAGAGATCAGCAGGCGAAAAAATCGTATCGTCGTCGCTGATTTTTTTCGAGCGATTTTTGGCATCCCCCTACTCAATCCACATTCTCCCCTCGCGGCGGCGGAGGCGTTTACCGCCGGGAAGATTGAGGGCCGCGCTGCCGCCGGGTTCGAGCATGGCGAGGGTTTGATCGATCATGCGGCGGTCGATGTTGTGAATAGCGGCGCCACTGAGAAATTTCCGCAGCGCGCCGCGTTGTAGGGTCGGGCCGAGTTTTTTGAGCGCGGGCAGGTGAAGGCGGCCTTGCGGATCGAGCAAGTTGACGCTGTCGAGTTGCTCGTGAATGACGCTCTCGCATTCGCTGAAATCCGCCGCCGCGCGGACGAAGGCAGCAACCGCATCGCGGCCGGAAATTTCATTCATCAAAGGAAACACCTCATTGCGCAGGCGGTTGCGCACCGCGACTGGTTCGCTGTTGCTCGCGTCTTCGCGCCAGGCATGACCGCGCTCTTGCAACCACGCCACCAACTCGGCATGACGCAGCGCGAGCAAGGGCCGATGCAATTCAAGCGTGCGGTGGTCGGCCAACACGATCTTTTGCACCTCGCGCATGCCCTTGAGTCCGTGCGATCCACGCAGCAAATTCCACAGCACCGTCTCCGCCTGATCATCCGCATGATGCGCCAACAACACCTTGCGGCAGCGATACCTTTTAGCGCAGTCGGCGAAAAACGCATGCCTTGCATGACGCGCGGCGGTCTCCATCGACTCGCCGGATTCTTTCATCCGCTGGCGGATGTCGCTGCGGCCGATCTCACAGGTCAGTCTTAGTTTTTCTGCAAGTTTTTCGACAAAACGCGCATCGGCGCTGGAAGCCTTGCCGCGCAGTTGATGGTCGAGATGGCAGACGACCAAATTTTGAAATCCCGCATCAACCAAAATGTGAAGCAGGGCGACCGAATCCGCGCCGCCGGAAACACCGATCAGATAACGCGAACGCCGCGAAGCATTGGTGAGCCAGGGAACCCTTGGGAAAACTTTCACACTGCGAGAAATTTGCAGGAACTGGTGGGAAAGGTGGTGGCTCGAGCCGGGATCGAACCAGCGACACGCGGATTTTCAATCCGCTGCTCTACCAACTGAGCTATCGAGCCATACACTCCCTTGCGGGCGGGCGGAAATTTAAGTGGGGACGCTGGATTTTGACAACACGAAAATGATGGCATGGCGGATTTTCGCCAAACCCAGCGCATGGCGGGTCATTTCAGGTACACCTCGCGGGGCTTGGCCCCCTCGCCCGGTCCGACGATGCCGCGTTGCTCGAGGATGTCGACCATCCGCGCCGCACGCGTGTAACCAAGACGCAGGCGGCGCTGAAGCAGCGAGGTGCTGGCCTTCTGCTCCTGCCGCACGACCTCGATGCACTTCATGATCAATTCCTCATCGGCGTCCGAGACTTCTTCTTCGTCCTCGTTGTCGGCGCTGTTGATCGACGCCTGAATGTCGGTCTCAAACTTCGGCGCGCCTTGAGCGGCGCAGTGGTCGATGATGCGCTCGACTTCGGCATCGGTGACGAAGGCCCCCTGCGAACGCTCGAGCTTGGCCGAGCCGGGTGGCAGGTAAAGCATGTCGCCTTTGCCGACGAGTTTCTCCGCTCCCTTCGTGTCGAGGATCACGCGTGAGTCGAGTTGCGATGAAACTTGGAACGCGATGCGCGAGGGAATGTTCGCTTTGATGATGCCCGTGACCACATCCGCGCGCGGTGTTTGCGTCGCAATGATCAAATGAATGCCGGCCGCACGGGCCTTCTGCGCGATGCGTGCGATGCACATCTCGACATCCGCCGGAGCGGTCTGCATGAGGTCGGCCAACTCGTCGATGAGCACCACGATGTATGGAAAACGATCGGGAATTTTCTCCTCTTCGATCTCCATTTCCTCTTCAGCCTCCTCGGGCATCAGGTCGCCGGACTCGAGCGCTGAGGCAATCTCCTCGATTGCCTCTTCGTCGACTTCTTCCTCCTCTTCCTCCGCATCAAATTGCAGCTCCTGCTCAACCGGCGCCGACTTGTCAGGCCGCACGCGGTTGTTGAATCCATCGAAATTTCGGACCCCTTCCTTGGCAAAGATCCGGTAGCGTTTTTCCATTTCGTTCACCACCCACTTGAGCGCGGCGACGGTTTTTTTCGGATCGGTCACCACCGGCACGACGAGGTGCGGGAGGCGGTTGTACATCTGCATTTCGACCACCTTTGGGTCGACCATGATGAAGCGAAGTTCGTCGGGGCCAAATTTGAAAAGCATCGAAGCAATGATCGAGTTGATGCACACCGACTTGCCCGAGCCGGTCGCGCCCGCAACGAGCAAATGCGGCATGGCTGCCAAATCGCCGATGACTGCGCGGCCATAGACATCCTTGCCGAGCGCGAGCGGGATTTTTTTCTTCGCCGAGCGAAACTCCGGATCGTGCAGCAACTCGCGCAGCGGCACTGCGATCTTCTGACTATTGGCGATTTCGATCCCAACCGTGTCCTTGCCGGGAATCGGTGCGAGGATGTTGATCCGTTCCGCGCGGGTGGCACGCGCGAGGTCGGCCTCGAGCTGCGAAATCCTCGAAACGCGCAAGCCGGTCGACGGGTAAATTTCGTAGCGCGTGATCGTAGGGCCGCGCGTGATGTCACCCGCAGTGACATCGATGCCGAAGGCTTTGAGCGTGTCAATGATGACCCGCTGCGTCTCAATCAGCTCATCGCGATTGGTCTCCGGCGCATCCTCCGTATCGATTGCGTCGAGCAGATCAAAACCCGGCAGCTCGTAGTTTTCGAATCCGCTGACCGATAGAAACTGGTGTGAGGGCTTCTTGCGCTCGAATGGCTTGGTGCCCGGCAGCAAAGGCTCGTTCGCTCGGCGCTGTGAGGCATCGATGATCTGCGGCGTCGGAGTTTCACGCAGCGGCAACATCGGTTGCCGCGCTTCCTCTTCGGCTTTCTCGGCTGCCTTCTGGGCTTCCCTATCCTTGCGTCGCTGTTCGCGTTGACGCTCGCGTTCGGTAACAAACTCCGCTTCCTTCGCTGCTAGTTCATCAGCTTCTTCACGCTTTTCGCACCACTCCCCAAATTTCTCCCATGCGGCCCGCGAGCAAGCTTTCACGAATGCCACCGGCTGCTGACCCGTGATCAAAATCATCGCCACCAGATAGGCCGCGCCCATCACAATCAGCGTGCCCGTGCGCCCCAGCAGGCCGATCATCACAAATCCGCCCAAACCATTTCCCACCACACCACCGGGACCCGGCAAATTGCATCGCTCGGCCCACTCGGTGAAAAACCAATCGGCCGCATCGAGAAAAATCGCGCCACTCAACAACAACACCGCAAAGCCCACCAACGGCCGCGGCCACAGACGGCCTTCGAGCGCGAGCTTGATGATGCCAAACCAGATCAGGCCCACCGGCGCGATCGCCGCCGCCGCACCAAAAAGCAGGATCTGCAAAAATCCAAGAATGCCGCCGACCGGCCCGATCAGGTTTTCACCCTTCGACCCCGACTTCGATGCAAAGGCCTCAAGAAATCCCCAACGCGGCAAGTCCGCCGGACTGTAGCGCACCAAAGAAAGCAGCATCAACAAACCGACCGCCAAAAGAATGATCCCGACCACTTCGTTCGACCAGCGGGACGCCTCATCCGCCACCCCGCGCTTTCTGTTGTCTTTTGCTGCCATGATCGATTGGTTGAACGAATTTAAGCCCTTTCATGCCCAGCTCGGCAAGATCGATTTCCGTATGCTGAAAATCAGGATTTCCGTATCAATTTCGGCCTTTTTCTGCATTGTCACTTTCCCCAAAGCCCATCCGAGCTTAGAAATGTGCAAGATCGGAAGAGC
>JBIKIK010000232.1:0-2540 GCA_044361655.1 Luteolibacter sp.
CGTCGAACGCGCGAAGTCGATCCTCTCGCACCTCGAACTCAACTCGACCAAACCCGAGGCAAAAAAAGCCGGACCCAAGGCGAAAAACACCGCGCAGGAAAACCTGCCGCAGGCCAACCCGCCGCAACTCGATTTGTTCGGCGGCTTCTCGTGAAAGTCGTGCTTGATTGACGCGTGGCCGGCGTGAGGATGGACCGCGTGAAGCGGGATAAACGACATGATGCACGGCGCGCCGGCCATGTGCTGGTACCGGGTGCGGCGATTGGAAGCATGTCGCTGATCCTTGCCGCGGGCCTTGCCTTGTTGGGCTTTCTCGAGCACGCCAATCGAATGATTGCCGGCTTCGTTTCGCGCGGCGGTGCCGAAACATTTCCCAAGCAACTGCCCGAAGCGGTGATCTGGATTGCGGCATGGGTCTTTGCCTTTGGCGTCGCATGGGCGGTCTTGGCGGTACCCGGTCACACACGGCGTTGGCTTTTGTGGTTTGCGACGCTGTTCCTCGTGCTGGCATGGACGCCGGTACTGAGCCTCGCAGCCCACCGCCCAGATGTCGCGGCCCCTTTTGTTGCAACCTTGTGGTCAGGCCTTTGCGCGATGTTTTACACAGCCAATCATGCCATGCCCAGCGACCAATCCACCACCCGTCACCCATGAGCCGCGCCGATTACCCCGATGCCTTCAAAAGCCTGATCGCTGAGCTCAAGCGCCTGCCGGGAGTCGGCCCGCGCAGCGCCGAACGCATCGCTGTGTGGCTCATGCAACACCCGAAGGCCGAGCCCCAATCTCTGGCCGCCGCTCTCGAAACCGCCAGTGCCACGATCCACCCCTGCCCAACCTGCGGCTTCTTTGCGACCGCCGAATCCTGCGGCATTTGCGACGACCCGAAACGCGACAGCCATTTCCTCTGCGTCGTCGAGCAAGCGACCGATGTGCTACCACTCGAAAGATCGGGCGCTATGAATGGCCGCTATCATTGCCTTGGCGGAAAACTATCGCCACTCGATCGCGTGTCGCCGGAAGACCTGCGCATCCCCGAACTTTTGCAACGCATCGATGCCACGCTCGCCGACGGTGGCGAAATCGAAGTCGTGCTCGCTCTCGGATCCGATGTCGAAGGCGAAGCCACCGCCAACTACATCGCCGAAATGCTGCGCGGGAAAAACTGCCGCCTCACCCGCATCGCCCAAGGCCTCCCCGCCGGCGGCGGACTCGAACACGCCGACGAACTCACCCTCCTCCGCGCCATGCAAGGCCGCAGAAGTGTGTGGTGAGAGATAAGGTTCAAGTTTCAAGCTTTCAGTTTCAAGAGAAGACGAAAGACTTGGAGACAGAAGAAGCTAGAAAAGAAGCCGCTTCTTTAAGGTAGCGCGGGCTCGCCGAGACCGCATCTTCATCTTGCCTCTTGAATCTTGAGTCTTGGTTCTTCACGCCGGTAGGGCGACGCGGCCTCGCGGCGCCGTTTCTATGAAGAATAAAAAACCGCCAAGGAACCAAGTTCGCCAAGGGATACAGAGGGGGATGAATGAAAATGTTTCAGCGAAAAGCGGTGTAGCGAAGCGCTGAGGCATGCACAGAGTTTTTGCTGGCGAGGTGGCCTACACACTCTTAGGATAATGCCACTTAAATGAACAAAACCGCATACTTAAACCGGATCGCGACCGTTCGCTCGTCGAGGCCTGCTACGAGTTCGCGGAACGCGTACGCCCAGGTGGACCGTATGGCGAAATCGACGAATGGTCCATCTATGACGAAAGTCTCAGGCGACTCGTCCAATGGGCGGAAGACTCGGGATGCTTCTTCGAAAACCTCCAGTCGCTAAAAGAAGGCGGGCGTGAGCATGATTTGACTTTCGTTGAGGAGAAAGCTTGCTGGCCCAAATTCACCAAGCCCGTCGCTGCAGGTTGTGTCGTTTCGTTCAAATGCGACAACGATGGATCTTGCTTCACGTTACTGTTATCTATTTCAGCACCCTAATTAAAAAGGCTTATTTTGGTTCAAAATTAAATCATCAAATATTGCCGTTATTACCGGCACAGAAACTGAATTCCCAAGCTGTCGGTAACTCCAAGAATCATCTGGATGTAAAATAAAATCATCGGGAAATCCTTGTAGTCTTGCACACTCTCTAGGAGTGATGCGGCGCGGAATGCCTTTTGCAACTACCCCGAGCCTATGAGCATCACTTGTAACCACTGTAATTGATATGCTTTCTGGATCTAAAAACTTAAATACTTCAAATGACATATTACCACATGTCGGATTATATTTACCATTGTTAACTCTCAAATAACCTTTGACGACCAATTTTTCTAACAGCTCTAATAAGTTAGCTTCTGTGAAAAATGTGCTAATCTGTTCAAGATCAAGCTCCTTGCCATCTTGATGTATGCCAAAATGTTTTTTTCTGCGATTTTCGATTATTGCATTCATCAGATTGCGCTCTTTTTGGCTGCATCTGCCCCTGAGGCCTAAATCCCAGGAGTGAATAGAGTTTCCTCCACGTGTGTCTATTAACCTTACTCCATGAAGACTCTCTATCG